>JADFHG010000400.1 GCA_022567365.1 Planctomycetota bacterium
GCGTAGCAGCCTGTTGAAAGTCCCGACGGCGGTGTTGCTGACCCATGTTCTTCGGTGTCCTACGGCCGCCACGGGGGGCGGCCGCTACATAATAGGAAACCCTGCTCTTGGGTTGTGCGCGTGCGGCGCTCTGGTCAATCGCTTGCGGCAATCATGGGCAACGCAACGAGGGATGCTTCGCTTGTTTCGACGATGCGCTGACCGTCCTCGCTAAGGGCAAAACGCACGAAGTCCCTAGTGACGCCCGTCGCCGGACCCGCGGTGTATAGGTATAGATAATGGGAAATGGGATAGAGTCCGTTTTGGATGGTTTTCGCCGTCGGCCGAACGGGACTGGACTCATCGTCCGACTTGATTCCCAGAATACGTACTCCGAGATCGTGGCCCAACGAACCGACCCCGAGCGCGGCATCGTTGCCCGCGGTTGCGTTGACCACCTGCCTTGAAGTGTCGAAGTGTTGGATCGCGGTCGTGAACTGACGCGTGCCCAAGACCTTTGCTCGCAGCACACCTAGAGTCCCGGTCGAGGGGTGGGATGCGTTGCGGATGATCTCGGCCTCCTCCAGTGGGACACCGAGTTCGCGCCACTTCGTGAGTTGGTGGGTAAAGATCGAACGGAGTCGCCCGAGCGTGATGCTCTCGAGCGGATTCGTCGCTGAATCGACAAAAAGCACGACGGCATCCATGGCCACGGGCATGCCGACGAGCGCCGCGCCGAGCTTGTATTGCACCCGTTGGTGCTCCGCGTCATTCGCGATTCGCGGCATCGCCGCCAAGTCGCACGCCCCGGCGGCGAGTTGGTAGAGCGGCGAGCTTTCGCGCTCCTCCTTGACCTCCAGGGAAAACCCCGGCCGGCCCTTCCTGTACTCGGTCGCGAGATCCTTGCAGAGCGTGACCATCTTGCCGGAAGCGTAGACGACGACGGTATCCGTCGTGTGCGCCGACTCGGGAACGGGCGTGTCTTGCCGCCGCGCCTCGGGTGCGGAGTCGCCCTTGGGCGAGGTCTCTCCGTTGGCCGCGATGATTGTGCAAAACGCGGCAGTGGATCCCAACCCCATCCAAACGATCATCGTGGTGATGCGCATATGACTCATTGCGATTTCCGTTCCTACGAGTCGCGCCTACCAGCCTGTTGAAAAACAGGATACTGTGTGGGACCGACTTTCCAGTCGGTCGTTTTCGGGCCACCAGCGGCGTTTGACCGACCAGAATGTCGGTCCCACAGACTTTTCCAACGGGCTGCTGCGCCCGGTCGTCTTCCGGGAGCCACTTCGATTGCGGTCCGCGGAGCGCGATGGGCAACGCGCCCCCATCATCCCCCGTTGCCCGCGTCGTGCTTCGGTCTGTCCACGTGAATCTTGAGGACGAGCCGCCGGGTCTCCTCGCCGTTATTCACAATGCGGATTTCGCCCCGGATGCGGTCTCCCACGCGGATATCGGCGAGTTTCGACGCCACACCATTGATCAAGATCTCGGTCTCGGCCGTCACTTGGCCGGTCCCCACGATCTCCGCGTCGCGTTTGGCGTTGTAGTAGCGCGCGGTAATAAGACCGCTTGCGACGTCGATCTTCTCGACCTTGCCGTTTAGCGAGACGATCTCCGGGGCGTCGTCCTTCTGGCGACAACCGCCCGCGACTCCCACCGCCAATACTGCCGCCGTCCATCCGATGCATCGTCTTCGCCGGCAAATCACCATGGCTCACCTCCTTGGCACGGTTGCAATCACGTCGAGTAATGTACGGGGAGGGGCTGGCGTTGTCGAACGGTTTTGGTGTTGCAACTGCCGCGAATGATCGGGACGTTCGTCGAGCACCGCAGTCTGCACGGCTCGAGTTATGGTTGATGCGAAGGCGCCGCGGATGATTCATTGCCTCTGACGCACCGCCTCGAACAGGCAAACGCCCGTCGCGACCGATACGTTCAGACAATCGACCGTGCCGCGCATGGGGATCTTCACCAGGTCATCGCACGTCTTTTCGGTCAACCGGCGCAGGCCCGCGCCCTCGAATCCCATCACAATTGCGAGCGGTCCGGTAAGGTCGGTCTCGAAAATCGTATGCTCCGCGCGGTCGGCGGTGCCGACGACCCGGACCCCGTCACCCTGCAGCTCGCCAAGCGTCCGTGCCAAATTCGTGACCTGAACAAACGGCACGTTCTCGGCCGCACCGCAGGCGATTCGCCGAACCGTGTCCGTCAACGCGACGGCGCGGATCTTCGGAGCGATGATCGCATGAACCCCGGCGGCATCGGCCGTCCGAAGACATGCTCCCAAATTGTGCGGATCCTGCACACGGTCGAGCACCAACAGGAACGGAATCTCGATCCGCTCCAAACGCTCGTAGAAAGCCTCTTCGGTCCAAGGGATGGCGACGGAACTTGGATCCACGTGGTGGTTTGCCCGTGTCGGTCTGGATTTTTGTCGTCGTCCCACTCGATCGTCCTCACGCCCGCGTTCGAGAATCGGGCCGCCAATCGTCGCGCAGCCGTCCGCCGAAGAACGTATGGCACCAGCTCTTGACCAGTGTGTTCACCGGTGGGCAACCATTGGCACACTTGGACATTGACGTTCGCCAACGGGCTGGTAGTGCTCCGCCGGCGCACGCTCCGATTTCCCGCACTATGCTATTCGTCGTCGGTGCCCGAGGCAATGAAAAGAGGGGGCGCGAACGAATCGCGTCCGGCAGTGCGGCTCTGTCAGCCTGTTCAAAAGTCCGTGGGACAAACTTTCCAGTCGGTCAGAGGCCGCTGGTGGCCCGAGAACGACCGACTGGAAAGTCGGTCCCACAAAACGCCCTGTCTTTCAACAGGCTGCTATTCACCCTCGCCCGCCGCCCGCTCCAGCCGCCAGAGATTGCGCCAAGGAAGCATCCGATAGCCGGGCGGCGGATCAGTCGAGAGATCGACAAGAACGACCCGATCCGCGTACCGGTCGGCCAACTCGGACCAGGATGCGTATTTAGCCGTAATGATCTTGATGTCGTCGCGGTTGGTGTTGACGAGCTTTTCGTACCAGAGTCGGCGCGACGTTCTCCAGTCCGCGACGATCACCGTACCCTCCGGCAGGGTTGCCATGTCCAGTTCGGCGAGGTATCGCTCGGTACCCGTTGCATCGACAAGCGACGGGTTGGTCGCCCATTTCCACGTGACCAATGCACCGACGACGAGGAGCAGCGTGATACACGTTACGTGGCGAAGCCTCCGCGCCGTCGCCGGCAACATGAGCATCACCGCCGCCCCGACGAGCAGTAATCCGATCAGGGTCATGTTGATCGTCTGTCCACCGGGGCCGCGCGCCGGGTACATCAAGAGCAGACTGACGTGGTGGGCGAGCCACACACAAACGGCTGCGAACACCACAACGCGCGTGCGTTTCGGCCAGGGGACGACGGGATCGCGCGGGGCAAGCGTCGCCAACGCCGCACCGATCAACAGCGTTCCCATGAACACCATCGGCAGAACATCGGCCGCTCGACCATACACCACGTACACGAGCAGGTAGAACCCTTGTCCCGTTAGCACAGCGAACACCGGCAGCACATACCGCGCGCCCCGGAGTGAGAGAACGACGGTACCGACGGCGAGGATCACCAGCGCACAGAGGAGAGGCACGGTCTCGGCTACGTCGAGAGCGCGCCGTATCCCGCGAATTCTCGTGCGAATCGACTTCGGGTCCGCGGTCAGTTGATCCACGTACTGACGGGCGGTGACGATCCATGACACGCGGCGAAATCGGTCGCCGACGCGCTCCCCGGGATCGGGCAAACCGCCCTGCACTTCAGCGTATTGGGTGATGTAGTTATACGGATTGGAGGGGGCATCGCGCACCCACACGTACGCCACGCTGATGACCACGGGTATGACGGCAAGCGAAATCGTGAGCGCCGTGCGACGTGCAATCGCCCGAACCGTAGCGCCGCTGCCGCGCTCGACCGCCCAGAGCGCACCCAGAAACCCCGGCGCATAGAGCGCCGCCACCGGGCGATTCGCGACGAGCATCCCG
>JADFHG010000401.1 GCA_022567365.1 Planctomycetota bacterium
CCGAGTAATACGGTTTTCATTACTCGGACGGCATTTTGAGGGTACTTTCGGCATCAAATACCTAGTCTTGGAGCACGAAAGTACCCTTTCGTGAACGCGTTTTTCGTTACTCGGACAGGCTCCTAGTGCACCGTCACGCCTAAGTTTTCGGGTGTGCCACTGCTCTTGAAGAGTGTAGGCGCTCGACGCGGCGTGGACCCAACCCGAAGGTTTACATGTGACAGAGCACTAGTGCCGCGGACAATAGCCACATCCCGGCTGTCGCAGGCATCCCACGAAATATTGACAGACAATAGGCGACCAGCAATAATATCCGAACTATGGCACGAAGCGGACCCGTAATCCAAGAACGGGCCGAGGAGTCCCTCGGCAAGCGAATAAAACGGCGACGACGGGCACTTGGCCTAAGCCAGTCTGCGTTGGCCGTCTCCGCTGGCGTCAATCAGGGGTATATCTCACAGATCGAACGGGGGCACGCATGTGCCACGACGCGTTGCCTTCGGGCGCTTGCCGTAGCGCTCGGCATTCCCGAGGGCGTGCTCGTTGGCGGTGGCACCGACCACGATGCCCCTCAGCCACACGAAACGAGCGAGCTGCCGCTCCTCGGGAGCATCCCGGCCGGCCCGCCCGCCGACTCGCAGGAGCAGTTGGAGATGTTCCCCGTGCTCCGACACCTATGGGCACCAGACCAATACTGCCTGAGGCTCTCATGGGACAGCATGGAGCCGACGCTCAAACCCGGCGACATCGTGCTGGTGCATTATCGGCCGGACGTCGACCCGGAGCACGTGCAGGGCAAGGTCTGTGCATGTTTGGTTGACGGCCAACCGACGTTGAAACGGGTCTATGTGGAATGGCAGGCCGGCGGCCGGATCATCGTTCTGCGGGGCGACAATCCGCGCGTTCCGCCCATCCTCTTGGACGATACCCGTGACTTTTCGATTCAAGGCGTCGTTCGGCAGATCGTAAGCAGAGAACTCTAGGCCGCCGCGCGCGAAATGGTCGTGCCCGATTCCGCATCACAACCGAGCCGCGGGCGTCGCCCTGCGCGGTGCCTGAATACCAGGAACGGTGCGGGCATTGCCCGGCCTCTTCGCGTCGCGCGCGGTTCGCGAATCAGGGTGCGCCGCTCCAGTTCCGAATCATCATTCTCGCAACCTGCTGAAGACGCAGCGGCCGCCTTCCGTGGGGCCGTAGGGCACACCGGAACGCGGGTCAACAGCACATCGTCGGGCTCCCCAGCAAGGTGCTGGGTGCAGTATTCCAGTACACCATGAATTCGGTCGCCCTCGGAGTGTCTCCGAGCGACGCGGCGTCGCCTTTCGCACTTTTTATTGAAAATTGCGGCTAGCAATATTGACAAGCAATGTTTCGCCGCTATGGTTGGGTAATGTTCTGGTTTTGTTCGGTCTCGGATTGGCTTGGTCGGCCTTGGAGGAAGGGGGACGAAAGTGGTACTCGACTCGGATAAACGCGCATCGCCCGGACAGTCTTCGCCGGTGCGAATGGCATGTACAAAACGGGCGACCCTGGGCAGGCCGTCGCCTCGAACCGCGACCGTGGGCATGGAGTTTGGGATTCCGCTCTACGCGGAGCCGCGGGTCATTATCGAGCCGACGTCGGTCCCGCTCGCGCCAGGGCGCATCGTCCTCCTTCTTGGGCCGTCCGGAAGTGGCAAGACCAGTGCGCTGGCGGCGATCGAACGACAACGCGGCGGCGGGGTCGTGGTCGATCGCGTCAGATTCGACGCCGACCGGGCCATCGTGGACGCGATCGCACCGGCGCAGCCACTGAGCGAGGCGCTTGGCGTGCTCAGCGCCTGCGCACTTGGCGAACCCGCGCTGTGGATTCGACGGTTCCATGAGCTGTCCGATGGGGAGCGGTTTCGCGCAAGACTTGCCCGTGCGATTTCGCTGCACCGTCGCGGCACGGTCTCGGCGCCGCTTCTCTGCGACGAGTTCTGCTCGGTGCTCCATCGGCGGGTGGCCAAGGCCATCAGCTTCAACCTACGTAAGATCGTCTCGCGCGACGGACTCAGCGCCGTCGTCGCCGGCAGCAACGACGACATCGTCGCCGATCTTCGTCCCGACATCATCGTGCGACTCACCGGTCGGGGAATGTGCTGCGTCGAGCCGAGGGAGTGGCGGCGAAGGTCGCGCCCGACGTTTGCGACAAGACCGAGGATCGAGGCCGGCTCGCTTCGCGACTACGCCGCGTTTTCCCAAATGCACTACCGCTCGACGGATCAGCTCGCTCTGGTGGACAAGGTCTTCGTCATGTCGGAGGGGCCAACCGATGATCCTCTCGGAATCGTGGTGTACGGATACAGCCCGCTGGAGCTGTCGCTCCGCCGAAAGGCGACGGATGGGCGCTTCACGGGCAACCCCGCCCGCCTGAATCGCTCGTTTCGCATACTCAGACGCCTCGTCGTTCACCCCGACGTGCGCGGGTGCGGTCTGGGACACTATCTCGTTCGAAAAACATTGCCAATGGTTGGCACCAAGTTCGTGGAGTGTCTCGCGAGCATGGGTGAGATCAACCCGGTCTTCGAGAAGGCGGGCATGAAGAGGATCGGCCGATACGACGTTCAGCCGGCCCGCAAGAAGGCGATGGACGCGCTGCGGGCGATGGACGTCTCCCCGTCGAGCCGCGAGTTTCCCGGCAAGGTCTGTCGTAGCAGGAGGGTCCGGGCGATCGTCGCGCGCGTCGTGCACGACTGGTATCGGGCGACAACCAGCGAGCCCGACGTGCGGATGGGCCGGCAATCGCCCCATCAGTTGGCGGAAATCTTTCGCGGGCTGATCGGATTGCGACCGGTGTATTACCTCTGGCAGCGCCCCACCCGCCGACCCGCGGCCGCGCGGCGCCCCGCGCGATCCCGCAAGACCAAGCCCAAGGCTAAACCCGAAGGATGAAAGGCGACCGATGCCCGTCCGACAACCACCGTTCGCGTGCCAAACTGTTGGCATCAACCGGAAGCCGGTCTGTTTGACGTCGGACGATCGGCTTCATTTTCCCCGACAGGCCGCCGGAGGCGTTGCATCATCGCCTCCGGCGGCCACCCTCCGTGAACGCGCGTTCCGGCGCTCGCCGCGATGGTATCGAAATCGAGAACATCGGTCGGCGACCGAACGAACGCATCCCGACGTTACCTGATCCAAGGAGCAAACGATGAAGCGGAAACAAAATGTCCGACACTCGCCTTACGTCGGACCGGATATCGATCCTCCTGACCTGGCCAACCGGCAGACCGGGAATCGCCATCGGCCCGACGCTGCCCACGATGTCGAGTGCGCATCGGGCACGTGCGACGATGCACTACGTCGTTCGAGCGGCCCGCGGATCGGACGTTTACGCGCCGCCGCCCGCCACCGCCCGTTCGAACCGCCGATACCGTCCTCCGTGGAGTAGTGGGAGTTCACCAACCCGCCGCGGCTCCGGGATCGTTGGCTTTGCACCGCAAGCCGTCGGCCGCCGGGGTTGGCAAGGCGTCGTGCGTGCGTGTACCATCGCCGGTCGCTCTCGATTGTCCAAAGGAGAAGCATCAACAGTGGTACTCAACGCTCAACAACTTCTGGACCGCAAGTTTCTCGAGGTCCGTTGCCGCCTGCTCGACGTCGCGTCGGCCCTGGATCGAATCGATCGAGCGGACGGAGCCGACGCGGCAAGGCTCGACCCGCGAATGGCCAAGCTCGTCGAGGGCGTGAGGCTTCTAACGGACGCTCTCCCCGACCGCGCCGAGCGCTTGCAAAGGCTCTTTTCGCTGGAATACGAGAGCGGATGGCGCGACCGCGAGTCCGGCGCCGAATAACCCTTGCGACGATCCGCCGAACCAGAGCCGCAGCTCCATTGCCTGATGACCTGATCGGCAAGGCGGAGCCACGGGCTTCAGCCCGCGCGATGTCACGGGGTCAACCGAGCCGCATGCTTCAGCTTGCGCGATGTCACTGTGTCAACCGACCCGCGGGCCGCGCTGAGCCGCATGCTTCAGCTTGC
>JADFHG010000402.1 GCA_022567365.1 Planctomycetota bacterium
TTTCTTACAAGTTCCGCGCGACGCGTCGCTCGCCCTACCCACTCACGCGAGCAGACCTCGCCCACTCGGGAGCCTGCACAAGAAGTATGTCGGACCGACTCCGCCACGCGGGCTGGTCCGTAGGCGGTCGAACGCTGCAGGTGGGCCGAAAATGACCCGCTCGCGCCCGCGGCTCGCAAGACGGAGGCGGAAAACGCTAAAGCCCGCGCGATCGTCCCCACTCGACTGAGCCGCATGCTTCAGCTTGCGCGATCGTCCGTGCATGAAGGAGTGTCGTGCCAAGTCCGTGGCACCGCGCGGGCTCAAGCCCGCGGCTCGCAAGACAAGGGTGGGAAAGGCCGAAGCAGAGTTCCTGATTGTGTGGCCGCCGCGCGACATGCGCCGCTATTGCCCGCTATCCGCCGCACGCCCGCGCCACGTTGGTCCGCTATCCGCCGAGCGCGCGGATGCGCTCGTCAAGCGTCCGGCGGACTTTGCTTCCCGGCTCGAATGCACGGGCTGCGCGTCGATACACCTTGACGGCTTCGGCGAGGTCGCCGCGCAGCGCCAAGAGTTCCGCCTGGCAGATCAGGACATTGGGCGCATCGGGAGCGAGTTCGGCCGCGCGGGCGGCGAGATCCCAAGCCGTCTCCAGATCATCACCGCGAGCCCGATTCATCAGCAGCCCGGCCAGCTCGACCAGAAGTTTGCCGTTTCCTTCGTCGAGCTCGAGGCACGTCCGATAGCGCAGGATGGCCTCGTCCGGCCGGCCGAAGACCTGAAGCGAAACGGCGTACTCGTATTGCCAGGCGACGTGTCCGGCGAAATGCGCCTCGCGATCACCAAGGCGCGCGAGTACGTCCTCCCCACGGCCAAGTTCGTCGCGGAGTATTTGGATGACCGCGATCTCAGCCGCGACGTCGTCCGGCGCGGCATCCGCGATCTCGATGAGTCGATCCAGTTCGGCGCTAAGCGTTTGGAAGACCGCCTTGCGGGCCTCGGCGAGGGCGCGCACCGTCCTGGCGTGACCGGGAATCTGCATGTTTGCGATCTGCAAATGATGGAGCGCGTCGGTGTGCCTGCCCGCGAGGAGATACGCGCGTCCCAAAGAGCGGTGTGCGTCCGTAAAACCCGCGTCAATCTCCATCGCCCCGATCAACAGCTCGATTCCCTCGTTGACATTGCCGTTCGACACCAACCAGTCGCCATAGAGTAGGCGCGCCCCGATGGCGTCGGGATGGTCGCGATAGGCCGATGCGTATAAGACGCCGTTGTCGTGCCATTCGACGTTGCGTATCCAGCACCTCCCGGCCATCGCGAGCCCGACGAGCACCGCCGCAGCGCACCACACGCGGCGCTGCACTGCCCACCCGACGGCCATTCCCGCCAAGACCGCAACGCCCACCGAAGGCAGATACCAGATACGTTCGGCAAAGAACACCTGGATGAGCATGAGGGCGTTGGCGGTTGGCGCATAACAAACGACGATCAGCAACGCAGCGAACGCCGCACCCCGCGCACCCCGCCGCCAGGCTGCGATCGATCCGACAACGAGGCCGACGGTCACCAATATGCCGACCAGCACCTCGACCTCCAACGGACTCGTCGCGAGGCGGATCGAGTTGATCGAGTAGTTGACCGAGAGCACCATCGGCCACGCGCTCTTGATCCAATACATCCCCCAAAGCTGGACCACCCCCAGCGCGTGTTGCCACGTGGGCGCATCGACCAACACGTTGACCGTCTTGCTGACCGCCGGTCGTTGGTACAGTTCGCCGCCAAGGGCGTGGTATCGGAGGGCAAAATACGCGAGCACCGGCAGTATCAAATATGAAAGTCGCGCGCAAGTCCGCAGGCTAAACCATCGCGGACGCGCGTTTGAATCCGGCGAGCCCGAAAACCAATACGCATCGAGCAGGCAGACGGCGGCGACCGCGCCGACCCCGCTTTCCTTGGCACCCATCGCCGCAAATGCGCAGAAGGCTGCCAGTGTGCGCCATCCCAGGGCAAGTCGACCGCCGGACGCGAACATCGACCGGCGATGACAGAGCGCCGCTCCGATCAAGCCGATCGCCGCCAGCATGTCCGCTCGGCCCACGACGTTGGCGATAACTTCGACGTGAATGGGGAGAACGGCGAAGCAAACGCCGGCGGCGAGCGAAGCCGTCTTGGATCCACCCAACCGACGACACAGTCGCACCGTCATCGCCGCGACCAGCGCATGGATGAGGACATTTACGAGAAGCTGTGGAAACGGATCGCCCCCCGCGATCGCGCGGACCAGCCGAAACGACGTGAGTGCGACGGGTCGATAGAGAAGGTCGCGATTCGGGTTGACGTCCTTCAATTCGAACCAGTAGTCGGTCGTCCAAATGTCAACCCACCGGCCCGGCGCGGTGACCAGGGGGTTGAGCGTTGCGACCTGCAGGCCGTCGTCGGTGTATTCGTTGGAAAGGACGTTGACGTAGCAGACGACGGCGACGAGGGCGGCGATTAACTCCGCGCTCATCCATGGGCGGCGCCGTGCAGGAGTTCCTCGGGCTGTTGTTGTCTCAGTTGATGGACCGATTGAAGCACACCCCTGTCGTCATACCGGAAGAATCGGGCTTCCAGCCTAAGCTGCATCACTTGTTTTGTCGCGAGTCGTAAGCTCGACACGGCGCCCGCATTGGCCAACCGGCTTGCCGGTAGGACCGAAACGCCCGTGTTCCCGGAATTGTTTCCCGACTGTCCGTTGTGGTATAATTCGGAGCCGAGTTCTCAGACGCCGGTTGGCCGGCGACTGCTTGCAAAGACTGGCCCAAATGTCACGAATGCAACGTCGTACGTATCGTGTTCCTGGACCGGGACCGGCCAACCGGCCAACCGGCATGCCGGACCGGCGAGTTGACCCGCCCGGCACTGGCAAAGCCAGCTTGCTGGCCCGGTTGCACCGGTCCCAGGCGCGCAACGACTGGAGAAAGGACGTTCTCATGCATGAGGCAATTCACATTATTTCCAACGGCAATTCCGTGGCAACTGAGAAGCGAGTACCAACGGCGCAGCGGGCGCGTTTCCGACGTGCGATGCCGGCATTCGTTGCGCTCGCGTTCACATCCGCGATCACCGCGAATGCCCATGAACCACGAACTGACGCTGCAGGCGCCCCCGGCCGGACCAGCCCGCTTGCGGGTGCCGGTTTGCCGGTCGCGTTTGAGGATGCGTCCGGGCTGATCCCGTTTGAACATGCGGGCCTCCAGTTCGGCGGCGGCGGGCTCACCGGGGCCGCGTGGTTCGACTACAACAACGACGGGTGGATCGATCTATTCCTCGCCAACGGCAAGACACAACCCAATGCCCTTTTCGAGAACGATGGCCACGGCGGTTTCGTCAACGTAGCTTCGGTGGCGGGAGTCGAGAACGGACTCGGTAACGCCGGGGTCATCGCCGGCGATATCGACAACGACGGGTGGCAGGATCTGTTCCTCACCGGCGACGGAAACGGTTTTGTTCAAAGCCCCGTCAAGCTATACCGCAACGTCAACGGCGTTTTCGAGGACATCACCGACTCCTCCGGAATCGTCGGACCGCTGACCCACGGCAGCGCCGTGTTCGCCGACATCAACAACGACGGCTACCTCGATCTCTTCATCGAGGGTATCGGGAGCCTTGCGACGAATACGCAGCATGCTAACAAGCTCTTCCTCAACAACGGCGACCTGACGTTCACCGACATCAGTGTTTCCTCCGGCGTCGATACGTCGCTGGGGGCATGCGCGGCGTTCTTCAGCTTCCATGACGACGATCCGTTCATCGACCTGTTCGTCGCGGATTGCAATAACGTGAACTTCGCACCTACGCCCATCGAGCTCTTCAAGAACCTCGACGGCGTGAGCTTCAGCAACGTCGGACCCGCCGCGGGCCTGTCGCCGGGCGGCTTCTGGATGGGTGTCGGTCCGGCCGACTATGACAACGACGGCGATATCGACATCTTCGTTACCAATCTCGGCACCACACCGCCGGGCATTTTCAAGCAC
>JADFHG010000403.1 GCA_022567365.1 Planctomycetota bacterium
GAGGAGACGGGTGATCGGTTTCTGTTGGACGCTCCCCGCGCCGAGTTGCTTGCCGACGTCGAACAAAGCGGCATCAGCCCGCACGACGGCAAGGTGCTCGATCGGCACGAGCCGGTCATACACAACCACCTCCGCGGAAGCGAGCAGCGCGCAGCCCTTTGTCGTAATCAGCCCCGAGTCGCCCGGACCGGCGCCGACGAGATATACGTGTCCCTCTTCCGCGATCATGATCGGCGGAGCTTCCTTACTGCAAATGGATCGTCTTGGAACGTGTGGCATAGGCTAATAGCCTGTGCGCGCATGGGCAACTGACCCGTGCTCGACCCGTGGCTCTAACCTGTTGGGCGACGGCAAACATGACGGTGATAAATCGATCAGCTCCGAGCCACTGGCTTTAGCGCGCGGTGTCACGAATAGTCGTAACCGTTGTCCGCGCCCTAAAGCCCGCGCCTCGGCGAGGGCGAAAGAGCGGAGTGATGCTACAGCCGTCCCTCAACCGTTGAGTCACGCAATGGTACCTCCACCACTTCGCACGCCAGATCGACGATCATATCCGTTACCCATGCCTCCCCAAACACCGTCCGCGTGAGAATGACCCGGCGCCCGCCCGATTCGCCCACCATTGCCTCCGGCGACGGACGGTTGGCCGCCTCCCCGACGTCGAGTGCGCTGCCCACCGTCAACCCAAGGCGAGACCCTACGTCAAAAGCGGCGTGTACACCGTTGGCCACGAGAAATGGGATCGCGAGTACCTCCTCCGTGCGAACTCGATCCACAGCCGAATCGATGCCCGGTTCCTGGTCCAAAAAGCAACATTGGACGTCGCGCACGCATCCCAGCCGTTTCAGCGACGACGTCAGCAGCTCGACGCTCTTCGCGCTGTCGGCGTGACGGCGCGTGCCGTGACCGATCAGAAGCAGCGTGGTCGCCGCGGACGCGATTCCACGCGCGGCTAAAACCCCATCCACAACGCCTGCGAGACGGTCACACCAGCCCCGATGTGTACCCACGGCCCGTGCGAGACGGACCGTCCGGCCCGTATCGTTGGCCCCATCTCCAAGCCCCAACTCGCGTGGCAGCACACTCCGCGTGTAATACCCCTCACTCGCGAAGAATGGGACAACGATGATCTCGTCGCTCGCGCACGCAGCGACGGCATCCCTAAAGTAGACCGGCTCCTTCCAATACGCCGTCGTCACGTCGCGGAAAATGCAGAGCCTACGCAACCGTTCGGCGTGCGGTTCCAACACTTCGCGAAACGCCGGCCCGTCGGTGGTCCCGTGGGCGGCTAGAATCAGTGAATATGTCATCTCACCAGAACGTCTTCGACGTTGTCGTAGCGTCCGCCCCCTGTGGCGGACGTGGAACACCCAAGAAAGCGGGCCAACGACACCGCCGTCGGGTTCTTCGACGGACTGCCGGCCGGCAAGTCGGTCGTACCGATGCCGGGTCCGTGCCACGCGTTTTCCAACAGGCTGCTAGTGCCTTGTCACGGGTGATTCGATGGGTAGTCCCGATGGGTGGCCCACCTCTTCAGAGGTGGGGGACACGAATGGTCTGCCGATTCGTGTCCCCACGGCTAAAGCCATGGGCCACCCAACCCCCCAGTTAATGGCTGACAAAGCCCTAGATTCCGTCCCCGTGCAGCCCGCACTCCGTCTTCTCCGACGACTGCCATCGCCCGGCACGCGACTCCGTCGTCACCTCCGCACCCGGCACCGCACGCGTACAGTGCGTGCATCCGATACTCGGATACTGCTGCAAGTGCAACGGGTTGAACGGAACGTCGTTCGCCTGCACGTACGCCCACACCTGCTCCTTCGTCCATTTCGCGAGCGGGCAGATTTTGGTCAGCTCATACTTCCAATCCCACGCGACGGTCTCGGTATGCGCGCGCGTCAGCGACTGCGTCCGGCGAATCGACGTGAACCAAACGTCGACGTCGTTCATCATCGTCGCCAACGCATCAACCTTGCGAATCTGGCAGCACAGGTCCGGGTTTGATTCCCAAAGCTTCTCGCCGTGCTTCGCGGCCTGCTCCTCGGGCGAGACCCCGCCGTGACCCCGCATGAAGTTCAGATTCGGATAACGCGCCGCCAGACGGTCACGCAGCGCATACGTCTCATCGAAAAGAAAGTCCGTATCGACGTAGATCACATCGAGTTGTTCCACCCTTCGCGAGAGCATGTCGAGCATCGCGCAGCCGTCCATGCCGAAGGCCGACGTCGCCACCATCCGCTGGCGGCCGAAACGCTCAACCGCCCACTCGATAATCACCTGCGGCTCCGCGTCTTTCGGCAGTCGCGCCCGCCGCGCGGCGGGTAGTTTCAATTTGTCGTGCATCTCATGCGCTCCCGGTCCGGCGATCTCTTCCCCATCCAACAAAAAAAGCCCACGGGAGCTACCCGAGGGCCGGTCAGTTTTCTTGCATTTCCAACGGCGGCCGTCAGGTTGCTCCAAAGTGACTCTGACAACAACAAGCGCAGTCCGAAAGCTCCACCATGAACCCCCGGCCACAGCCGATAACCAAACCGAATTGAACACGCTCAATAGTCATGTGCCCTCATTATACTACGCCGACACGGCGGAATCAACCACCCGTTCTGACGGTGCCAAAACCGTCTTGCCCGTGCCAAAATCGCGACATCTCCCCCGAGCCGCGGGCCTGAAGCCGCGAGATGCTCCAAGTACCCAAGACGATGAAACGAATCCACATGGGCGCACTCGCTAGCGCCCTCGGCTCGGGTACTGGTGGAACCGGCGAAACATGGCAGCGGTCGGACGGCTTCGGCACCTCGCCCCGACGATCAGATCCCCATCGGGAAGATCACCGCGAGTTGAAAAAGGTCGAAAAAGATCAACTCCAACACCGACGTCACCACGAAGTTGATCGCCTGAAACGGCAGCACCGCGATACCTATCAAAATCGATACGAAGTCCATCTCATTACTCCTGCCAAGACACATTTCGTTGCCACGTTCGACAGCGCCAATCGGCCACGTCTCGATCGTAAGCGATTACGGCCGGAAACGCCCGCCGATACCCGGCGCGATCCGAAGTAGAGCGGTCGGCCGCGTCATGCGTCCACCGGCCGCCAGGCCGCACGAAGGCCGGCACTCTCGTTTGCGCGACATCCCTCGGATTTACTTGCCGTCCAAACAAACACCGAATATACTATACCACGTAGGTGGGAATACGGCAACGACTTTCTAGTTCCCTGAGGCTTCGGCGCCGCGATGTTGCTTTCGTTGCGTGTAGCCGGGTGCGTGCCCCAGCCGGGCCGACGGGAGCAATCCGTCCGTTGGTCCGTCCTTGCCTGCGAAACGGTGGCGATGTTCGCGTCCAGCACCGTCGCCGACCGATCCGCGACGCGCGACGCGCCAATGTCGAACGCGCGGCGACATGCGTCGTCGGTTGGCGTGCAATCGATGAAACACAGACCGATCGACAATCCGCCGAACCCCTACCACTCGGTCCACGCCGAGTGGCTCGAGCCGCCGCCGGAGGCCCGGATCGAGGTGTTCGAGGACAACAGCCGCTCGATTCTATCGCGCAACGAGAGCCCGGACCTCCCGTTCAGGTGGTCGATCAATCCGTATCGCGGGTGCCAGCATGCATGCACGTATTGCTATGCCCGACCGAGCCACGAGTATCTCGATTGGGGCGCGGGAACCGACTTTGAAACCAAGCTGACCGTGAAGTCGAACGCCCCCGCATTGCTCCGGAAGTCCCTCGACAAACCGAGCTGGAAGGGCGAACCGATCCTCTTTTCGGGCAATACGGATTGCTATCAGCCGCTCGAGGCGTCGCACGAACTCACCCGGCGGTGTCTCGAGGTGTGTCTCGAGTTTCGCAACCCGATTGTCATCGTGACGAAGGCATTCCTGGTCGTTCGCGATATCGAACTCATCGCCGAGCTGAACCGCACGGTGGGCGCAGTGGTCTATCTGAGTATTCCCTTCGCGGATCGTAAGACGG
>JADFHG010000404.1 GCA_022567365.1 Planctomycetota bacterium
TGTTTCGATACGCGAGGTCCACATTCCGCTCTGGATGCCGTTTCTCTTGTTCGCAGTTTTCCCAGTGATCGCGGCCTGTCGAGGTCCACTCCGCCGCCGGCGGCGACGCCGTCGCGGTTTGTGCGTGCAGTGCGGGTACGATCTCACGGGAAACACGACCGGCGTGTGCTCCGAGTGCGGACAGAGGGTGGAGCGAGATTGCTGAGTGCCGCGCGCGGTCGTGCGGTCGTGTCGGGCTGCATGACAGACTAGGCGGCCTATGCGACCGCGAGGGCGAGACCCCCGCCGAGCCGATTTCCAGAACGCCGCCGCGGCGGGGAGCAGACACCGTCAACCGCTTGGCGACGCCGGCGATAGGCCTCGGAGCGTTTCAACAAGGATAGCGCCCGGCTCGGTCGAGAATCGACCGGCCACAGATTCGGTTTCACAGGGGCCTCACCCTCCGCATCGAGCCGCGCCCTCTCGATCGGGGCTCGGTCGCCCAGTCTCACCGCTTCCCTAAGATTGATCACCGTCAACCGCCGGGATTTGCGCGGACCTCCGCTCAGGCCTTCTTGCGAGACGCCTTCCTCGCTACTGGCTTGGCGGCGGCCTTTTTCGTCGTCTTCTTCGCGACTTTTGCCGCGCTTGATTTCGCGGATGTCTTCGCTGCTTTCCTCTTGGTCGCCTTCTTGGCCTTCACCGTGCTGGTTGGCGCCGATTCCTTCGCCGCGGCTCGCTTTGTTTTCTTCTTCGCCGCGCGCGTCGCCTTCGCCTTGCTCTTTGTGGCGGTCGCCGCCTTGCCCTTGCGTTTGGCGGTGGACGCCTTTTTCGCAGACGCGTCGCCATCGGGCTTCCTTGACTTGAGGCGGATGACCGTCGCTTGAGGCGTCTTACCCGGCGCGCTCATCAAAACCTTCGACGGGGAAGCCGCGGATCCTCCTCTTCTCCTGCCGAACGGTGGTCTTGGCTGCTTGATGGGCTCGTCGAGGGGCAGAATGCTGATTTCCGTGTAGTAGCCGTCGCGCCGGACACGTTCGAGCTGCGCTTCGACGTCCTCAAGGCTAACGGCTTTGAAGAGCGTAAGAAACACGCCTCGCGATTTGCCGACCAGCTTCCATTCGAAGGGTGGGATTTCCTTCACGTTGAGCGAACGGCGAGGAACGGTTGGTTTCGCGGCAGCGTCGCTGGTGGCGTCTGATTCTTTTTTGTCTGTCGCGCCCGCCGCGATTTCGCCCGACTTTTCGGACGGCGCGGCGCCGTCGGTTTGGGCGCCCTTCGCAGGGGCGTCCGCGGTATCGTCCATTCTGCCAGTCGGTCGATCGGGTGAGTCGTCGGTGACTCTGGGGGTCGCAGTCATTGGAATCCAAACCTGTTGTATCGGGGTCGAGTTTGACGAGTACCCAACGGCCAATCGGGGGCACGCTGGGCACGAATCGCATTGAGCGCCGTAGGTTTGTACCCACCAAGCGTCAAGACGGCAAGTGGACCTGTGGCAAGGATCGCGTATAATTCGAATCCGCAGTCGAGGCCGCAGGCGCGAATGCGTCCGCGCGGCTCCAGACCGAATCGCGCCCGTAGCTCAATTGGATAGAGTAACTGGCTTCGAACCAGTAGGTTGGAGGTTCGAGTCCTCCCGGGCGTAGTCGTCGAGCATCTCGCGGGCTCCAAGGAACGGCCCAACGGTCGGCCTGCGCCCTGCCCGCAATCCAGCCCAGAGTCGCCGGTGTTTCGGAGGACGATGGTTGGAAGCCGCACCCGGTTCGCCATCCTATCTTGGAGTGCGCGTGAAAAGCCGTCAGCTATCAGCCGTCAGCTATCAGTCAGAAGATTGCAACCCCCAACGTCCACAACGAGCACGGGGTGTAACTTGTTTCATGGCAGAATGTTGCGCGGGATCAACCCATATTTCGGCTGACGGCTGATCGCCGACCGCTGACGGTCGCCGCGGGGGGGGGCGGCCGTGGCACGTCGAAAAACGCCCGGTCTGGTCGGCAGGTTCTTGAACAATAGGCCAAAGGTCACCGGCCTGCCCCGAACTCCAGCCGCAGCAACAAGTATTCGTCAGCCTGCGGGCGTCGGCGCTTCGGTCAGATCGGCGGTTGGTTTCGCGCCGAGTCCGCGGAACCGACCACGCCTGAGCGTAAGCGAGCCTGTGAGCATATGTCGATTCACCGGTCTTCGCGGAGATCCTGCATCAGCCGTCGGAACTCGGGATGTTGCCTGAGCAGTTCACCGCCGGCCTCGATCAGCGTCTCCACGTCGGAGGACGGGAGAAAAAAATTCGTGACCAACGACAGCAGAGACCGGCGCTTCCGCTTGTCCTTGACGTCCTGGAACGAAAGATCGATGACGTACGCCTCGACTTCGTGTTCGGGCGGCGGACGCGGCGCTTCCGCGTCCGGGCAGTGCTCGGCCAGCACCTCGCGACACCGCTCGTATACCTCCCGGGTCGCCAACTGGGCTTCGAGCAAGACGTATCGGGCTATGGCTTTCAAGGTCGCGCTGTGCGTATTTATGACGGTCGTGCCGGTGCGCTCGAACACCTTGAACAGCCCGGGTGCGGACGAGCGCCGTTCGATCTCGATCGGCGGTTCGCTTGATGCATCGACGATGATGACGACGAGTCTGCGGATCCGACCCGCGTCGATGCGGGCACGAATCGAGCCCCTGCGGTACGAATCGAAGAAATAGCTCAGTCCGAGATTGTCGGCCAAGCCGCCGTCAAGCAGGTAGAGGTACCGGTGGTTTCGTGCGTCAATCTCGATCGGTCGGACGCCGCGGTGCGCTGCGGTCTCGGCTTCATTGCGATCATCGACGAGCAGCGATTCCGCCCAGTTGCCCCGTCGATTCAAACGCAAAGCGCTGCCGCTACCAATCGCGTCGCGCATGGCTGCCGCCATCGGCTCGTCCGGAAAATATCTGAATCGGAGCGGGCTGAGCAACCCGGGAAACGCCGACGACGCGGCCACCGCCCACCCGACCGGTAGCGTCGTCAGGTCTGATCCGAGCAGGTCGAAATCGTCCTGCGTGAACTCGAACCGCTGCCGCCGCGACATGTCCGTCGCGTTGACGACCACGAACGGGCGGGGCCTTTCGAGCAGGTCTGCGTAGGTCTGTCGGTCGAATACCGCCTCGTCGTAGTAGTATGCCGCGATGTCGATCCGGTCGAGCAGCACAAACGGCACGAGCAACAGGTTCATCGGCTTGAGCACGCTGAGCAAGAGTTCGCGCTGTATGTTGCGCAGAAGAACTCGCTTCTTGAAGGTTCCGTCGAATATGCGGTCTCCCCAAAGACCATACCCCACGGCCGCGAACGAACCCCCCGACACCGCCGAGATCACGTCGACTTCGTCAAGCAATCGGGCAGGCCGCGGTGAGACGTCACCGCCCCCTGCGCTCCCCGCGTCGCCGGCGGGGTTATTGATCACCGCGTCGCCGGCGGGGTAATCGAACACCGAGTCGCCGGCCGGATACTCGATGACCGCGTCGCGCAGTCCTTCCAATACGCCATACGCAAAAGCGGCCGCCCGCGTGCCGCCTCCGGAGAAGCTCAGACAAATGAAGAGGTCATCGGTGTTATGCTCGCCCAGCGCAAGATTGTCGAAGCGGTATCCGGCGCTTTGGTCATAGCGGACGAGGGAGTCGTTGCGATAGAGCGGTCCGCCGCACCCGACATGGAAGCAAGACGCGATAACCAGGAAGATCGCGCACGGATGTTTCGTTGTGTGCATTTTGTGAAAGCCTATCCATCAACGACGCGCCGCGATGCGGACCTTGAGCATTGCGGCATCGTAGCATTGCAGAGTTGTGGCATAATAGATTTGGGTCGAGTTTCCGTGAAGAGGCGGGTGGCCCACCTCGTTTCGAGGTGGGGGAGGCAATGATCCACGCGCCGGCGGACTCTACCGCATCATCCAACCCCCACCTTCAGAAAAGGTGGGGCCCCCGGCTCATGCCTTTCGTTTCTTCTTTGCCGTGAGGTGTTTGC
>JADFHG010000405.1 GCA_022567365.1 Planctomycetota bacterium
GGCGGATCCACAGGTACACGCCGGTTCGCCGTCCCCGCCGTCCTCGTCGCCGGGTACGCTGCCGAGGCCCCACTGACCGCTAACGGAGATCGTCTCTCCAAAATCGTCACCCATTGCAGGGTCCGTCGCAAGGAACTTGACCTCTTCGACCCACGCATCGTCGATTTTACGAAAGAGGTAGGCCGCGCCGTGATCGTCGAGCTTTGGGGCACCCACCATGATCAGCGACTCACCAAGCCAGATCGATTCACCGAATCGATCCACCACATCACCGTCGGATGCGAGTAGCTTGTTGGTCTCGACCCAGTTGCCGTCGATTTGCTCAAAAACGTATACAGCCCCAGGATAAAAACCCTGAGAAGCCGCACCAACGATCGCGATGCCGTCGGCAATGTCAACGGAACTTCCGAAGGACTGAGCGAAAAACTGCTGGCGAGGAGTCAGTTTTGCTTCGAGAATCCAATTATCGTCGTCGGGGTCCGATGGTGTATCGTTGTCGTCGCGACGGTAGACGTAGGCCGCGCCGCAACCAGGTCCATCCCCACATTCCTCATTGAGATTCCCGACGAGCAAGAGCGCTCCATTCAATGCCACGGCGTTCCCAAAATTGCTGAACGGCGACTCGGCCGGTGACGCGAGCTTCGCCTCTTCAACCCATGTGTCGTCAGTGGGATCGTTCGGTGTGTCGTTTTCATCGCGACGAAAGATGAAGACCGCGCCCGCAGGGCTTGGTCCCGCCAAGGGATCGCCAATGATGATGCGTTCACCGTCGATCGAGATGGCCGCGCCATATGCACTGGACAGGCCGGGGTCGGATGGAAGCAGCTCCGCTTGCTCAAACCAGGTGTCATCACCGGGATCATCAGGCGTGCCGCTGTCCGTCCGTCGATAGATGCGCACCGGCTCGCCACCGACGAAGGGGCCGGGCTCCGTATCGCCCACGGCTGCCACATCCCCCATGATGGCCACGGTTGAACCGAAGTTCGAGTTAGAGTGTATTTCGGGGGGCGAAAAGTGTGCCTCCTCAACCCAAGTCACTCCGTGACGCCGATAGACGTACGCGATGCCTCTTGAGAGAAACCCCGCTCCCGGCGCGCCCACCACGGCCCAGTCTCCAGAGACAGCCACACCCGCACCGAAGGAATCCCCTTGTTCGGATCCAGCCGCCGTGAGCTTCTGGACCTCGCACTGGGCCCGCGCGGGCGGCGGGTGAAGCGCGACGAACGTTGCCGTTGCCAGGATTGCCCTCTGAGTGACCATGCGGAACCGTTGCATCGTTCTTCTCCTAGAAGCAAGACCATCCCCCACGCACCGCATTGCCCGCGCGCGTGGCAAACCACTCCCGATAGGATACCCGACTGCGCGGCCGAATCCAAGGTGTTTGCCGGGATGCACCACGAGTGAATCGGCTCCACCGCCCATCCATCACGGGCTGTGCTAGCGCTCATCAGCCTCTTGGCTTTGCCGCTTGTCGCGCGTCCGCCCCGGCCGCGACCTGGTAATATGACAGCGCTGGATTGTCCAAAACAAGCCGAGCCGCGGGCTTCAGCCCGCGCGGCGTCCCGGTTTCCGACAGCGCCAAGCCTCCCAGACACGGCGCAAGCTGCAGCCTACGGCTCGTAAAGGTGCTTCTAGCGCTGTCATACTAAACGGCCGTCGCGAGACGCGACCGCCACTTTCTAAGCGGGCTGTTTTTCGTACTGCACCAGTTCCACCTCGACACCGTCCGGGTCGAGGAAGTACAGCCGCCGACCCGGTTCGTAGTCGGCTTCGCTGTGCGGCGACGCGCCGAGGGCCTCGAGGCGTTTTTTCGATTCGTCGAGGTCGTCCACGACAAGTCCGAAGTGGTTGAGGCCCACGCGGTCGTAGTCGGAGTCGGCCCGCCCGCCGGACTTCGCCTCGAAAAGGGCGATGTAGCAGCGATCGTCGCCGACGTGGGCGGCCCGATTGCCGTCATTGGTGGTGCCCGCCCAACGAAGTTTCATGTCAAACAGATCGCGATAAAACGCGACGGAGCGATCCACGTTCGCGACGGTCAGGTTCACGTGCTCTAGAAACATAACATTCTCCTTTTTCAAAAGCTAACACTTCTAATATACACCACGTCCGAGAATTAGTCAAGCGATTCGTTTGCAAAAGAATTCGATGCGCCGTACAATCTTGCGAATGAGCGAGAAGCCCAATGAGTGAAACGTCCATTAGCGATGCAAAACGGCGGATACTCGACCACGTAAAGCGGTCGGGACCGACGACGGCCTCGCGCATCGCCGACGCGCTCTCCCTTACCGACGTCGCGGTGCGCCAACACCTGCTAGGTCTCGAATCCGCGGGGCTTGTGTCCCAGAGTCGCCAATCGCCCACCGGCAGGGGCCGTCCCGCGATCAATTGGACCGTCGCGGAGCGGGCGGACGAGGTATACCCCAATCGTCACGCCGAGCTGACCGTCGGGCTGATCGACGCCGTCCGCAAGGCATTCGGCGAATCGGGCCTTACGCGGATCGTCGATGCCCGTTCGGCCGAACAGGTTCGGCAATACCGCAAGCTCATGCCGTCGTCGGGCTCGTCGCTTCGGCAGCGCGTCGAGGGGCTCGCGCGGATTCGCACCGACGAGGGGTATATGGCCGAGGTGGTCCGCGAGGGGCGCTCCGCGTACTTGCTCATCGAGCACCACTGCCCGATCTGCGATGCGGCGAGGTGTTGTACGGGTCTGTGCGATGGGGAGCTGGCGGTCTTCCGCCGCGTGCTCGGTCCCGACGTTGCTGTCGAAAGGATCGCACACTTGCTCAGCGGCGAGGATCGATGCGTCTACCGGATCGAACGCGCATCGCTGCGAAAGTGAGCTGCGGCCCGGCGAAATCGGGTCGGTGACGGGATCGGAGGGGTCTGTCGCGGCGTCCCGTAGGGACGAAGTGCGCGTAGCCCGGCACGGAGTGCCGGGTTTCGTAGGAAACCGACAAGACCGAAGTCCCGTAATGACGATTGAGGTTTCATTCGTCCCTGGGACTTGCTTGTGCTCCTGGCGACCTATCCCGGCACTTCGTGCCGGGCTACAGTCAAACGCCCCTACGGGGCCAAGTCCTACAGACATGCGGTAAAACGGTGCCCGCCGATTATTTCGCGCACCCCGCGCATCCGAACGCGCCCACCGGACCCACTCCCGTATGCCGAGGCCCTTGTGAGCCGCCACGGCGACTTCGACGACGCGCGGAACCGCCGTTGCACCGGACGCGGGGCGTCAATTAAGGAAGATGGGCCGCGACCTTCCTGATTCCGGAGGCGATGTCTTCCACGTCGCGAGGCGAATACGCGGGGCTGACAGTGATTGACACGGATCGCGCGAGGATCGCTTCAGTCCTCGGGCATAGCCCCATTTGATACGGCGACTCGCCGCCAGTCCCGAAACTGATCTCACGCCGATCTTCCTTGACCCCGGTGCGGCACGCGAGGATTGCCGGATAGCCATAGCTGAGCTTGGCGAAACACCCGTCGCAGGGGATGTTCTCGGCGCGGATCGTCCGTCTGAAGAAGCGGGCCTTCGACTTGTCTTCGAATTGCAGGACGAGGGACGCGCCCAAATCGCCGGCGGGATCGCGGCCCTCTCGAATCGTGATTCCGTCGATGTCCTTGATCGCATCGATGATCGACCTTCGGTAACCACGCATACGGTCGAGAAACGTGGGCAGCTTGCGCAACTGCTCGAGGGCCACCGCGCCGGTCAGTTCGCTCATGCGGAGGTTCTCACCCGCGAACGGCGGTCCTTCGCGTCCCTTGCGTTGAAAACCGAGATCATGAAAGTATACCGCGCGTGCATACACGGCGGGGTCGTCCATGGCGACCGCGCCCCCTTCACCGGCCGTGATGATCTTGAGGTATTGGAGGCTGAACGTGGCGACGTCGCCGAAGCTGCCGACCGGCTGGCCCCGGTACGTCGCTCCGTGGGCCTGGGCACAGTCCTCGATCACGCGGAGGT
>JADFHG010000406.1 GCA_022567365.1 Planctomycetota bacterium
GCCCATCCCTCGGTTGATACGCGTCGGATTTCCATTGATGCGTGCCGAATCTTCATTGGTATCTGTCGAACTACGAGAGTGCCGAGGCGCCGCCGAAAGGCGGAAGCCGTCGGCACTTCCGCTTGGGAATGTCCAAGAAACCCTATGTCCATTTCGCTGTAGGTCATCCGTTTGCACTCACCGCGCCAGTATGTTCGGAATGTCCCGGCGAATCCGCACGTACACGCCGTAATCGTCCTGTTCGGAACCGGGGAGATCGAGACGATCATACTCGAACGTCAGCTCGGCGGAGAGGTCGCCCACGCGATAGTTCAGCCCAGCGACGACGTCCCACCCATGCGTATCCCCCGCGACGGAATCGTCCTCCCATCGGTACAGCAATCGCTGGACGACCGATAGACGGTCGCTGAGGCGAAGTCGGTGATCGATCTCGAGGTCGAGCAGCGTTACATTGCGGTCGTCGATCCCGCCCTCGAAGAACAGCCTCGAAAAGCGCGCCGACGAGCCAAGCGAACGCTGCGGACCATCGATCATCCGCCACATGCCGTCGAGATGAAACCCGTAGTACGGGTCGATCGTATCGTCGAAGATCTCGTATTCGGCTCCGAGCGTGAAGCGCTTGGATTCATACTTGGCGCCGATTCGGTGGTGGTCCGTCCGGTCGGCTTCACGCGCGAACCCGGTCGAGAAATCGACGTCCTGGTCGCGAAACGACAGACGATAGTACGGTGTCAGCCCGTTCGTGAAACGCTGCTCGATGTTGAAATCGACGCGGATCGTATCCGTCTGTCCGTCGGCGGGCGTCTCGATGAGGTAGTCGACCAACACGGAATCGTTGTCCGCGATGTCGCCGCCGCGCACGCGAGCAAGCAGTGTAGCCGTGCCGCGCCGAAGGACGAGATAGTCGACCCCGAGCAGAAACACACGCCGGTTGGTCGTGTCGGTCACGACGATCGTACCC
This sequence comes from Planctomycetota bacterium, assembly GCA_022567365.1. Lineage (GTDB taxonomy): Bacteria > Planctomycetota > Phycisphaerae > UBA1845 > UBA1845 > JADFHG01. The sequence goes on from JADFHG010000406.1 coordinate 962, forward strand.
TGCAGGACGTCTCGGTTGCGCAGGACGACGGGGAGCGGGTCGCGAAGGGTCGCGGCTTCGTCGAGGATGACCCTCGTGCCGTTGTCGCCGCGGACGTCCTCCGTGTCGTACGCGATCGCCAGGTTCGCGTACAGATGTCCGTACGGATTGCGGCGGTTGTATTGCCAGTTGATCCCCGCGCCCCACTGGTTGGTGACCACGTCGTCGGCCACTCCCTCATGAAGCCCGAAAATGTCGATCGTCGTCGTGAGGTTGGTATAGAGCTGGTGTACGAGTTGGAGATCGCCGCGGTGGGTCTCGATGTCGAGCCCGGAGTAACGCTCGCGGTTGAACTGGTATTTGTACATCGTCTGCAAGTTGTCGCTGTGTTTGAGCGTCACCTGCGGGCCGATCTCGAAGAGGTCGCGGGCGAGGTCGCCGCTTTCCTCCTGCCAGTGTACGAGCGTGCGCAATGTATGGCGGTAGTTGGGGCCGAAGCCCAGTTCGTGTTCGATCGTGAACAGGTCTCGGGTGGTGTTGAAGGAGCGAAACGAGCCCTGAAAATCCTGCTTCTCTTTCGCGTGTTCGTAGGCGAACTTGAACCGCTCGTGGTCGCTGATCCGCCAATCGAGGTCGTATCTGAGGGTGCTGTCGGTAAAGGTTTCGTTATCGAGAGCATCGGCGTTGCCCGACCGCTCCGTGCGGAGGTAGTCGTACGCGAGGGTCATGGTGAGATCGTCGGTCGCGTAGACCCAGTTTCCGCCGAAGCCGGTGCGGCGTTCGTCGAGGGTCGGTTGAAACCGGCGCGGAATCCGATCGTCCTGCCGAAGACCATAGACCGATGCGGAAAGCGGCCTGCCTTGGAAAAAGTTGACCCGCATGTCATAGGTCAGCAGGACGCCCGAATCATTGTCCGTGATCTTCCCGAACGGCGAATGTTCGCTGTTGCGCGTCTGCGTGAGTGCGAAGGCGACGTCGCCGCCGAAGTTGATGAATCGCGGGTCGATCACGTGGCCCGACAGCGTGAACCCCAAACGCTCCTCGATGAGCCAGTTGCGATTCGTCTGCGCGGCCCGCGAACCGCCGATGCCCAGGCCCTTTTGCGCCACGCGGGTCTGCGAAAAGTCCGCTTCGAACTCGAGGTAGGCGTCCAGACGATCGAGGGACAGGTACTTGACCGGCGGATCACTGGAATCAGCCGTGTCCTGTTGGGCGCGCACCACGCCCCCCACCAAGAGCAAAGCCGCGGCCGCCTGGTATAAGCCGTGCATTCTCGTCACTGAGAAAACCACAGATGCGCGATGCGCAAGAGAAACACTCGAAGCATTCGCGCTGACCGATCCGAAAAAAGAATGCTCGTTCACCCCGACACACCGCACCGTATGCCGAAGGCGAGGACATCGCGTTCGCGGAGGATAGGCCGCTCACGCCATATCCGCAAGCAGCGATCGGGGCGCGCGTCCAAATGGTTCGGCACGCGGACAAGCGACGTTGCAAACCGTTGACGCGACGATCCGTACCTTTACCATGACGCTCGTGATCGCAGCCCGTTCAGTGCGGTGCGCGAAGCGCGAGACCGGCTATGCGAACGATTGCTTGGCTTATCCCGATGGGCGTGGTGGTGACGGTAGGCTGCTCCGCGGCGGTTCGGGACCGGCTCGCGCATTTTTTCTTTGAAATCCCGGATGCCCGATCGCCTGCGCCGGCGTTCGACTCCTCGGACGATGTCGCCGTCGGCGCTGCGCCGGATCGCCCGCGGCTGGTGCTGCCCCCGGAGAAATACAAGTCCGTCCACCCTCCGGTGGTAATGCGGCAGTGCGACGCGTGCCACCGGACGGACCGTCGAATGACCGTCCCGGACGATACGCGCACGACGTGCGGCCAGTGCCATGAAGACTACTTCGGCGATGAAGTGGGGCACGCTCCGGTGTCGATCGGCGAATGCCTGACGTGCCACAAGCCGCACCGGAGTGAATTCGAGCACCTGTTGACCATGGGCGTCGGCGACCTCTGCATCGAATGCCACGACGAAGCGGAAGACCTTTCCGAGGACGCCCATTCGCGCGATGGCGTGGAACACTGTACTACCTGCCACGATCCGCACTTCGGCGCGCCGCCGTTCATCAAGACCGGCGTGCCCGATTGAGACCTTCGCTCTGCGATGCGTGGCAACGGCACCCGAGAGAAGCGATAGGGTGATTCGTGATTTCACAGTTAGCACCTATCAGCCTGTTGAAAAATCGCGCTCCGACGAGAAAGTAGCGGCCGCCCCCCGTGGCGGCCGTAGGACGACGATAGCGGACTCGAAAGCCACGTCCGCCGCGGGGGGCGGACGCTACTCGCAGTTTTTCAACGGGCACCATATGGGTCGGTACGGCGAAGGCGTCAACATTGACCCTGATCGAGAGAATGCAAATGAAGAAACGGACTTTATGGTCGATGTCGCTCCTGCTCACGGTGGCCGCCGGAGGACTTACCGGTTGCGGCGCGAACTTCGAGGAGGAGTTGCTCATCACCGGGACCGCGGGGGTGCGCTCCGTCTTCGACGTCTTCATCACGGAGATCGTCAACTCGCTTCTCGACTCGTTCGAGGAAGGCGAGACCGGCGCCGCCGGCGACTCCGCCGACGATGATGACGGCGATGATGACGGCGATTCCATCGATGATGGGAACGATGACGACGGGAATGATGACGGCGGCGATGGCGACGCGGTCGCATCGGCTCAGCGCGGGGGAACGCTTTTCACCGCCAATGGCTGCTTCGGGTGTCATTGCGAAGACGCCAGCGGCGGTTGCGCGGCCAACGCACCGCCCAACGCCGGCGCGGACTTCGAGACGGTCGATGACATCACCCGCGGCGAGCGCGACCACCCCGGCGGCAAGTTCGATTTCAGCGATCAGGACGTCGACGATCTCGTCGCGTTCCTGGCGACACAAGTCCAAGACGACGGCGATGACGGCGGCATCGGGGGTGACCCGGGCGCGGGGCTTGTGTTCTTCGCGGTGAATAACTGCGGCGCCTGC
>JADFHG010000407.1 GCA_022567365.1 Planctomycetota bacterium
GCTGAGGACGACCGAGAAGGAAGTCCGAAGGAACCGTGCCTGCAATTCGATGTGATAGATACGGGGCAAGGGATGACGGTTGAACAGACAGCGAAGCTGTTTCAGCCCTTCATGCAAGTGGACGCTTCCGCGACGCGAAAGATCGGCGGAACGGGTCTCGGTCTGACCATCAGCAAGCGCTTCGCGGAGTTGCTCGGCGGCGAGTTGACCTTAACCGCGACCGAGATGGGCGTCGGAACCACCTTCCGCGCAACCGTGGCCACCGGGTCGCTCGACGGGGTGAAAATGCTCGATGACCCCATGTCGGCGACGGTCGTGGCCGACACCGCCAATCCCGTCGCTCAGGAGACACGGTCCGGTTTGGGCGGCCTTCGCATCCTTCTTGCGGAGGACGGCCCGGACAACCAGCGCCTCATCTCGTTCGTGTTGAAGAAGGCGGGCGCGGACATAACCGTCAAGGAAAACGGCAAGCTCGCGCTGGACGCCGCGCTGGCGGCGCGCGACGAGGGCAAGCCGTTCGATGTCATTCTGATGGACATGCAGATGCCCGTCATGGACGGCTACGAGACCACAGGCCGGCTCCGCCAAAAAGGCTACACCGGTCCCATCATCGCCCTGACCGCCCACGCGATGGAAGGCGACCGGGAAAAGTGTATCAAGGCAGGGTGCGACGACTACGCAAACAAACCCGTCGATCGGCAAAAGCTGATCGGCCTGATTATTGCGCACGCCGATCGCCATCGACAAGAAAGTGAATCCGCCGACACCGTATCAGCCGAAGCGCCGGCATTGTAGGCGTGAGCAATCCCGCCGGCCGCGGACAACCCGACCGACTCGTCGCGCGCCAGCGCTCTTTGCCGGGCCGGGATTCGAAGCGCCCCAAGGCGAGTTACCGGCGGAACCGGATCGACGCGTTGATCCGCCACCGTCGGTGGTCATGAGAATCCCCCCCACCCTTACACCTATGTCCCCGATCGCATACCATGCCTGCGTGCGGCCACGACTGCCGTTGTCGGACGTGTGTTAGCCTACCGGAGACTCGCGATGAACTCTTCTTGCATTTTCGTTTTCGCCGCCTTGTTGGCATTCGGGGCATGGTCTTCGGCGGCGTCCGGCGGCGACCGGCTGACCGGGCGGGCCTTCGCCACGCGGTCGGAGGTCATTGCAAAACACGCCATGGCCGCCACCAGCCAACCGCTCGCCACCCAGGTCGCGATCGAGATCCTGAAAAAGGGCGGCAGCGCAGTGGACGCCGCCATCGCCGCCAACGCGACGCTCGGCCTGATGGAGCCGACGGGCAACGGCATCGGCGGCGACCTGTTCGCCATCGTGTGGGACGCGAAGACGAAGAAGCTCCACGGGCTAAACGCGAGCGGCCGAAGCCCCTACGGTCTGACCCGCAAACACTTCGCCGATCTGGGCCTGACGTCCATCCCGTCATACGGTCCGCTGCCGGTCTCCGTGCCGGGCTGTGTGGATGGTTGGTTCGAGCTGCATGCCAAGTTCGGCAAGCTGCCCATGACGGAGGTTCTCGCGCCGGCGATTCGCTATGCCCGCGAGGGTTTTCCCGTCTCCGAACTGATCGCTCACTATTGGGCATCGGGAAAGCGGCTGAAGAACCATCCGGGTTTCGCGGCGACGTTTCTGCCTGGCGGCAAGGCGCCGGGAAAGGGCGACATGTTTCGCAACCCCGACCTCGCCCGCACGCTCGAGACGATTGCGCGCGACGGTCGCGACGCCTTCTACCGCGGCGCGCTGACCTCGACGATGGTCGCATTCTGCGAACGCTCCGGTTGCTTTCTCCGCGAACGCGATTTCAACGACCACACGTCGACGTGGGTCGAACCCGTCTCGACCAACTACCGCGGTTATGACGTGTGGGAGCTGCCGCCGAACGGACAAGGAATCGCCGCGCTGCAGATTCTGAATCTGATCGAGCCGTACGACGTACGAACAATGGGTCATAACACGACCGAGTATTTGCACCACCTCGTGGAGGCCAAGAAGATCGCCTATGAGGATCGAGCGCGGTTCTACGCCGATATGGACTTCGCCGAGGTGCCGGTTGAAGGGCTCATCTCCAAGGAATACGCGGCAGAGCGCGGGAAACTCCTCAACCCGCGCCGTGCTTCGAGAAAGCTCGACCCCGGCGATCCCAAGCTCGCACAGGGGGATACGATCTACCTCACCATCGCGGACGAAGATCGCAACATGGTCTCGCTCATTCAGAGCAACTACCGCGGTTTCGGTTCCGGATTGGTGCCGGACGGGCTCGGGTTCGTCTTTCAGGATCGCGGGGAGCTGTTCTCGCTGGAGGAAGGGCACCCGAACGTGTACGAACCACACAAGCGCCCATTCCATACAATCATCCCGGGTTTCGTCACGAAGGACGGGAAACCCTATCTGAGCTTCGGGGTGATGGGCGGAGACATGCAACCGCAGGGACACGTGCAGGTTCTCTGCAACATGATCGACTTCGGAATGAACGTTCAGGAAGCGGGCGACGCCGCGCGGTTTCATCACACCGGTTCGTCCGAACCGACCGACGAGCGGATGACGGACGGCGGTTGGCTCGCGCTGGAATCGGGCATACCGATGGAAACGCAGCGCGGCCTCACGCAGCTAGGCCATCGCATTCGCTTCAGCAAGGGCGGGTTCGGCGGATACCAGGCGATCATGTACGACGAGGCGCGCGATGTATACATCGGCGCGAGCGAGTCCCGCAAGGACGGGCAGGCGGCCGGTTATTGAATGTCATGGCGATTCGCCGCACCGTGCGCGAAACGCGACAAGCCCTCGGCTCGGCGCAATCATTCGCCCGGCGAGACGACGCTAGTGTAGGGATTCAAACAGACGTCCTCTCATCCGAACCCCGGCCGTAACAGCCTGTTGAAGAAGTGTGGCACGGGCTGATAGCCCGTCCTATCACCGGCTATTAGCCGGTGCCACACCTGTTTTCACCGGTTGAAAACGGGTGTCACACATGCAGATCAGCCTAACTCGACAGGGTGGTAAGGGAAGGCCGTGCTCGCATCAGTCAGAACCCCGGCCGTGAGGGAGGGGCGGTGCTTGCATCGGTCACACCGCTTCCTGACGCCTGTGTCACACGTTTTTCAACAGGCTGCTAAGGTTTGCCTCGGGAGACACTGGGGTCGTCAAGACCGCCTTCCTTGCTCAATCGGTCGCTGTTCGCGTCTATCCCGATGCGGTCTACGACTGCGCGCAGCATCTCGGCTGCTGCGGAAGTTTCGTCAACCGTGACCGAATCGGCACCGACCTCTATGAGGGCCTCCCTCTTGCTAACCACCCTGGTTCTTGCCGCGATGAAAATACCCGGTGCTCGCCGTCGTGCCACGGCGCAGGTGCGCAGAACGGCCTCTTCGTCCGGGATGGTCAAGACGAGTGCATGAGCGCTTCTGATTCCTGCTGACTCCAGCACTTCAAGGTTGCGGACATCGCCGAAGATGACACTCCTGCCCCGACGAGATTGCTCTTGTACGGTAGCCGGGTTGAGTTCGACTACCGTGTAGTTGATGCCTGCGCGTTCGAGTTCCTCGGCAATGAGGCACCCGATGGGACCGAATCCAGCGATGATGACATGCTTCGCTTGGTTCGAAGGGTGTAGCCGCGCGTGACTTGGGTCGCGAAGGGGCGATGACTTGATCCACGGGGCGGTCCCGATTTTGGATGCCACCCGAGCGAGACGGCCGCCGAGCTCGACCAACGCCGGCGTGGAGATCAACGAGATTACGACGATTGCGATCGCGATCGCCATAGTGGCATCGTCGATGATTCCGTTGTCGTGCGTGGCGCCGAGGACGATCAGGCTGAACTCCCCAGCCTGCGCAAGCGAGAGCCCGACCGCAATGGCGATGCCGGCAGTAGTACCGAGCGCCCAGCAGACACCGGAGATCACGGCGGCCTTGAGGACCATCATCAGGACGCCGCCCACGATGATG
>JADFHG010000408.1 GCA_022567365.1 Planctomycetota bacterium
GGTATTTGCAACTCCGCGCAGGCTGAAGCCTGCGGCTCAGGTAGTCGCGGAACTTATGAAACACGGTGCTACATGGAACACTTGGCCGCATCGATCAGGAATCATCGAGCTTGCATGCGGACACGTGCCGGCGAGTCTCGCGGTGCGGCCTCGAATGCGGGGCACGAATGGCCGTCGACTGTTGGATTCCACTCGGGAACCAGAGCGGATCGCTGGGGTCCATGACGGTTCCGGCGGTTGACGGTTAGGGGCTCGGCCAACAAGCTGACTCGCCACGAGCTTCGTCCCCCCGATCGCATGGCCCGCCCAAATGGTCACGCACCGTGCGCCCACTACCAGGCGTAGTGCGAATTGACAGACTTCGGACCGATTCTATACTCCGACAACCATTCGGCGAGGATCCGCCCGCGGCGCGGCTGGGCACTTTGCCGATACGGCCATTCGGCCGATCGATGTCATTTGAATAAGGGGCCAAGATGCTGTGCGGAGTCCCGTATCGGCCGTGGTCGTCGGCCCCATCGCGGTCGGCCATGATCCTTCTGCTTGCATGCGCGTCGGTCCACGCTCAGCCGCGCGTGCCGCTTGCGGACGACGTTGAGCGGGCACTGCTGCCCAGTGGAATCAGCCACCTCCCCGTCTCGCTCTTCGGCGAGCTTGCCTATCTCTTCAAAGAAGCGGACGGCACGAACGTCATCCACCTGATCGGCGACGTCGAGATTTCCTTGGGGAATCGCGACGGCCAACATCTGGCGAGCCGCGAAGCAGTCGTATGGGTCGTCGATCGTGTCCATTCGGGTCGGAAATACCGTCAGTTTCAGGTGATGCTTTGGCGCGATGCGCGCGTGCGAGAGGTGGGCGGTACGGTCACGACGAGTCCGGCACTGTACGTCACGTTGAACAGCACGGGCGAAATCTCCGTGAGCGCCGATGACGTGGCCTTTCGCCCTTCGACGGGCAGCGTGGTCTATCAGGAGGGCAAGGCCATTCGTGACGCCCTTGGTCAAGCCCGACTCGATGACACCGAAGGTGAGGTCTCGCTCAGGGTGATGGACACGTCGGGATTGGGCGGCCCGGAAAAGGTCAAGCCGCGCCCCGTGCTGACGTTTCAGGCACCCCGCGGCAAGTCGAAGACGGTAACGGTCGGCGACCAGCAGGCCATGATCGTAACGGGCGGCGCGTTCATGGCGCGCGGTGTGCCGGGCACCGGGGATTACCTCGAGATTCAGGCGGACTCGGTTGTATTGTTCCTCCAGCCCCCCCCGCCAAAAGCGGATGAAGGCGCTGCCGAAGGCTTGCCCGAAGGTCTGCGCGGCGGCCCGTCCCGCAGCCGTTCCGGTTGGTCGAATGCGCAGGAAGTCACCGGTGCCGCCGGCGATTTGAAGGCTGAAGCCGTCTATCTGGAAGGCGACGTCGTGATGACGCAGGGCGCCACCATGATTCGCGCGGAGCGTCTTTATTACGACTTTGTCGAAGAACGCGCGCTCATCCTGGACGCCGTCCTGCGCACAATGCTTGTGGATAGGAACATCCCGCTGTACCTCCGGGCCCCGGAGATTCGGCAACTGTCGGCCAAGCACTTTTCCGCGTATGAGGCGCGTCTCACGACGAGCGAGTTTTACACGCCGCATTACCACATCGGAGCCAGGAACATCGAATTGTTGGACCGAACGCCGGGCGGAATCGGCGGGGCGCGGCAAGGACTCGGCGCGGGTTCGATCACGATTCGCCACGCCACGCTCAACGTCGGCGATCATCCGATCGCGTATTGGCCGTATGTGCGCCTCAGTGTTGACGTGAGCGAAACCTCGATCAAGGCGATACGCACGGGTTACAGCGGCGACTTCGGTCTCGAACTCGAAACCGACTGGAACCTCTTCAGCGTCGCCGGTCTGGAGACGCCCGAAGGGTTTGATGGGACGTTGAGCCTCGACTACTACTCGGACCGGGGACCGGGGATCGGTACCGACGTCGAATACAAACGCGACCGCTATTTCGGTGAGTATCGAACGTATTTGATCAGCGACGGGGGCAAGGACAACCTCGGTCGCAAGCGTGTGACCGATCCCGAAGACAACGTGCGTGGGCGTTTCCTGTTTCGCCACCGGCAGTTCTTGGACGACGACTGGCAATTGACGTTGGAGTTGTCGCACATTTCGGACCGGAGCTTCCTCGAGGAGTTCTTCGAACCCGAGTTCGACCGCGGCAAAGAGCAGGAGACGCTGCTCCATCTCAAGAAACAGCGCGACAATTGGGCGTTCGTCGCGCACCTTCAATGGCGCATCCTCGATTGGCTGACGCAGACCGAGCGCCTGCCGGATTTCAGCCTGCATATCATCGGCGAACCGATCGGCGATCGGTTGACGTGGTTCAGCGAGAACCGTGCGGGTTCGGTTCGGTTTAGACCCGGCGATCAGACCTTCCGTGATTTCCTGTTCCAAGGCGCGAACGCGCCTTCGTCCAAGACCACCGGCAGGGTGGACAGCCGGCAGGAAATCGAGGCGCCGATCGACCTGGGGCCGCTGCGCCTCGTTCCGTTCGCGGTGGTCCGCGGGAGCGCATGGAGCGATTCGCCACACGACGGTTCTCTCGGTCGCGCGTTCGGGAGCGTCGGTGTCCGCGGGAGCATGTACTTCAGCAAAGTGTACCCGGATTCCGAGTCCGAACTGTTCGACCTTCACGGCATTCGGCACGTGATCAAGCCCGACATCACGGCTTGGGTCAGCGCTGCCAACGTCGATTCGGACGAGCTGCATCCGTTCGACGAAACCGTCGAGGGGATCGACGAGATCGACGGCGTGTCGATGGGCGTGCGCCAGCGGTGGCAGACGAAGCGCGGCGACGGGGCGAACCGCCGCACGGTGGACTTCCTGACTTGGGATCTCGAGTTCGGCTTCTTCAACGATGCGACGGGCCGGAACACGACGAACGGATACACGTCATTCAGCAGACCGGAAAACAGCATCGCGCATAATTATGTGAACTCGTCATTGATTTGGCGCATGAACGATCGCACCGCGATACTCCACGAGATCAACTATGACGTCAACGAAGGTGAGGTCGACATCTTCAATCTTTCGGCGGTGGTCGAGCGTCCGCCGCGGATGAGCTATCTCATCGGGTATCGGTTCATCAACGATATCGATTCCAATCTGATGGCGTTCGAGTTGAACTACCGCATGACCGAAAAGCACACGTTGGCGCTTCGCCAACAATTCGATCTGGATCGCGGACGCACGTTGGACTTCACCGTCGCGCTGATCCGCAAACACCCGAGGTGGTTCAGCGCACTATCGTTCGCGTTGGACGAAGGCGAGGACGACTTCGGCGTGTCGCTCAGCATCTGGCCCGAAGGATTCCCAAGAGCGACGCTGGGTTCCCGCCGGTTCACCGGCCTGGCAACCACGACGCGGATTTCAAACAACTGACATCGCGGCGTTTCGCGTGTGGCCATGCGCAACTGACGGCCTGCCGAAGATGTCAAGGCCATGGTGCGGCACCGGATTCTTCCGAGCCGCGTGCTTCAGCCCGCGCGATCGCGCGATTCCCATGTGCCCTCCCGCCCTGTGTCGTATCGGCACACGCAAGCGGTCTCGCTCGTGACCGGTGAAAACATTGGCTGGCCGGCAAGCTGGCTTTGCCAGGCCGGTACCAAACTTCTCCAACGGGTTGTTATCGCCTGCCCGCCACGACCACGCAGCCCAAAGCCTTCAGCTAGGCTCTGTCTGAAAAGTACCGTGCGGCCACTCGCGGCGGCACCGACGGCTCGCGCTGGCCGGGAAACAAAGGCCGTTTGGCAGCGACCAGTACGTTGAAGACGAGTTTTCAGACAGAGCCTAGTCCCAGAAGTTATAAATGATTTCGCCGACGGTTCGGGGTTGCCAATACTTGATTTGTGCGCATTCGGCTTCGGCCAATTGTGACGTGTCGATTTGAGTGCATGCGATACTGAGT
>JADFHG010000008.1 GCA_022567365.1 Planctomycetota bacterium
TTGTCGTTGCCGTTGGTATTGTCATTTCCGTTGACGTTACCGTTCGTATTATCGTTGCCGTTGTCGTTTCCGTTTACATTATCGTTGCCGTTGGCGTTACCGTTGTCGTTGCCGTTTGCATTATCGTTCCCGTTGGCGTTGTCATTGCCGTTCAGGTTTCCGGCGAGACCTGCGTCGGTGTCGTCGGCGAATGATGCACCGGATTGATCGTCGTCGGATGTTTCGACCACGCCGTCGCCCTGCACGCCGCCCAACGTCAGCGTGGATCCGTCGGCCAGGGTTGTTCGAAAAGTCAAACCCGTCAGCGTGATCGTGCCCTCGAAGGTCGACTCCACACGCATGCACAGACCGAACGCCCCATCGTTGAGCAGCGCGACAACGTGCGGATCGAGTTCGACCTCCGGCGGATCCAGTGCGACGATCCGCCCGCCGACGACAATCGCCTCGAAGCTCGCGGCAACGTAACCGTCCTCGCAAGCGTCGTCGGCGTGGGCCGATGCGATGTCGATCGTCACCGTGAACCGCCCGTTCTGATCCTCGCCCGACGGATCGCCCGCGTCGGCGAACTCGACGCCGATCGCCTTCGAGTCGAACGCGACCGTCACGTTGTCCGCTTGGACCTCCGCCCATGCCGCGCTCGGGTTGATCTCGTGGATCGATCGAGCGGTTTCGCTGGGGCTGACTTGGATCGGCGTATCGACGCTCGGGGCGGCGAGACCCGCCAGATCGTCCTGCTTCTCGCGAGCGAATTTTTCGGCTCCGGACTCGCACCCCTGAAGAAGGGCCATGGTTGCGGCTAGGGCAGCCACCATGCCGCCAACCCTGAGTTTCCTTAACATCCTGTTTTTCTCCATCTCTCGACTTCCCGCGCCGGCGATACCGGCGATTCTGGTCTCAATTCCGACAGTCCTGCGCGATTCCCGCTACTTGCCGGGCGACCGCGCACCCCTTTTCGATCTGCATAGTTACAGGAACCGTGCCACGCCAAAATATTGGCTTCCGGAGCGACCTAAGTCGTTGTCCTATAACGAGTTACGGCCCGCTCGCCCCGAAGCGGCGCGTCTCGGTCCGCCGCAGGCAAAAAACCAATCCGCGAGCAGGGTCACACCGGTCGTGGAACAAGACCGTGGCCCGTCCGAAGCACTTCCCCGATCGCGTTTGGGTCCGCCGCTGTGACTGTCGGCACCCACGGCCATCTCGTAACGACCGATAACCCGCAGGCCTGGAGTCGATGGATCTCCACATGGAAAGATATGGAATGGTTAAGCAGTGGCGTGAATGGAGTGTCCCAAACCCCCGCAGAACGAAGACGGTGCGCTGAAGGTGTCGCACCGGACGGCGACTTGCCGCGGGATCATACGCCGCCCAGCCGCGCCATGAAAATGACACGTTTGTGAAGTTTGTCGTTCGGATTCCGATTACGCGGCGGCGGCGCGTGCTTCACTGGGCGCAACTTGCGCCGTCTCCGAGTGCGTCGGTGGCGCACTCGTTCGACTGCGCTCGGTCACGGCAAAGATGACGCCGGGCAGCGAGCAGATCAGCATCACGAAACGCATCGCGAACGCCGCGCACACGATCTGAGATGCACTTCCGAAGGGCGCGAAGAGGAAGCGGTACGCCATCTCCGCGGTGCCGATTCCCTGCGGCGGACCGGGGAGCGCTTTCACGAGTTCGCCTGTCGAAAACCCCGCGTAGTATTCGACGAGGTTGCCCGCCGACGCCCGCATACCCAATGCGCCGGCGATGACGAAAAACGCCGCGGCCGCGACCATGTGCAAGATCGCCGTCGTGAGCACGGCCTTTGCCAGCACGCCCCTTCGCGACGCGAGCCGGCGCATGGTTGCATCGACTCGGCGCAATTGATCGACCATCGGCAAGCGCGCGAGAATCCCCGTCGCGTTGAGCACTCGGCGAAGCACCGGTGTGAGATATACGACGACCCCAAGAGAGGAGGCGCCGAACAGGGCCATGGCGTACCAGCGCATGACGCTCAAGCGGCTGGTCGCCGGGCTTAACACGGCGATCAACGTGACCGCGGCAAGGAGGGTAAACAGACCGATCGCACGGTCCACGAAGACGAGCGTCATCGCTTCCGTCTTTCGATCGGAGTGTCGGGAGACGAAATACGCCTTGGCGACGTCGCCCGCGGTCGAGCCCAGCGGAGCCGCGAAATTCAGAAAATTCCCCGCGAAGGAAATTCGTGTGCACGGCCACCACGCGATCGGCGCACCGTCGGCGCGGAGCAGTAACCGCAATCGGTACCCCTGTAGAAAGGGCACAAGCAGGAACACGCAAAAGCTGATCAGAAGGAGAGGTTTGCGGGCGGTAGCCAACGCCGTACGCATTCCGTACTCGATCCGCGCGGCACCGTTCGCGTCCGTGGCGATCTCGGTTCGCGGGATTACGGCCGTCGGATACCCGGCGCGCTCCACGACTACGCGGTCGATGTGCTCGATGATCCGTCCCGAGAATACCGCACCGTCGCGGGTGGTCACGACCTGGTCGTTCCAGTTGACACCGCGAGTAACGAGAACAAGTGCGACAATACACACACTCACCTTGATTGCATTGATCGCGATCGATTTGAACCGTTGCAAGATGAACCCTCCAATCAGCCGACGAATATCGTCATACACGACGAATCAGCGCGATTTGCGACGATGTCTTCATCGCGCTGAGGCATTTGAGAAGTCGAGCGTAGCATGATGCATGCCAGTTTGTGTTTCGGACGTCGGAGTGTGTCGCGGTGGAACGTCGGATGCGACGTGATCGGCACGCGGTGAAGCGGGGCAAACTAGTGCCTTGTCACGGGTGATTCGAGGGGTAGTCCCGATGGGTGGCCCGCCTCTTCAGAGGTGGGGGGACACCAATGGTCTGCCGATTCGTGTCCCCCACGGACAACAGCCCGTTGAAAAATCCGATCTGTGTGTGTGGCACCGGCTAGAGCGTTGCCTGTTATTGTGTAGCGTGCGACCGCTCGAACACCCCTGCCATCCGACGGCCACCACGGCGGGCGGCCGCCACACCACAAGGAACTCTGCCCTGATAGCCGGTGACAAGACGGATTATTAGCCCGTGCCACACTTTTTCAACTGGCTGCTAACGCTATGGACCACCCAACGCGTCCGCCAATACTTCCGCGAGATGGCGCGGCGTGACCCCGGTGTGGTGGATGATCTGTTCACGGCAACTGAACCCCGATACGGCGATCTCGGCATCACCCCGATCGCGCACGGCCGGAAAGAGCCGCTGCTCGCCGATCGCGCGGGCGACGTCGTAGTGCTCGGTCTCGTGACCGAACGCACCGGCCATACCGCAACAGCCACTGTCGATTTCCGAACCGAGCGAACCGAAGGCCAGATCGAGAAGGGTACGGGCGTCCGACGTGCCCACGATTGCCTTTTGATGGCAATGCGCATGGTAGCGCACGCCTCGTTTCGCGGGCGCGAACGTCAGCGCCCCCGCGTCTTCTTCGAGCAATCGGGCAAGAAACGTTTCGAGCAACACGGCGTTGTCGGCCACACGGCGCGCGGCGTTGAACCGCACGAGCTGCGGATATTCGTCGACGAGCGTCAGGAGACAACTCGGCTCCGTGCCGACGATCGGAATCCCTTCGCGCGATATTTTCGCAAGCGTCCTTACGTTTGCCTCGGCCAGATCCCTGGCTTCCGTCAGCATTCCCTGGCTGATGGCGGGGCGACCGCAGCATTGCACCAGCGGACATTGCACCTCGTATCCGGCCGCTTCGAGCAACGTGACGGCGGCAATCCCCACTTGCGGCGTGAAGTAGTTGGTCCAAGTATCTACGAAGTACGCAACAGCGCCGCGCGGCGGGCCGGTCGACGTCGAACGTCGTCGCTCCGCGGCGGATCGGTCCTTGCGCTTGGTTTTCAGGTGGCGGGCGAACCACGCGCGAAATGTTTGCGTTGCGAACCGCGGCGGCGGTATCCGTCGATCCAAACCATACCTCGTTTGTAGCAACGCTCGAAACGGCGCGGAGCGCGTGATCGCGTTTGCAATCCTCGGGAATCGACCGGCGATGGCGGCCGCTCGAGGCATTGCGGCAATCACGCGCGATCGCCGACTCACGCCCACCGACATGTTGCGCCGCGAGAGGTACTCCGTTTTCAGCTTGGCCATATCCACACCGGTCGGGCACTCGGTCTTGCACGCCTTGCACGAAAGGCAGAGATCCATCACCTCCGCGAGGTAGGGGTCGTCGATACCATCGAGAAGACCCTTGTTCGAGAGCGCGATCCGAAGTGCGTTGGCCCGTGCGCGGGTCGTGTGGCGCTCGTCGAGGGTGGCCATGTACGACGGACACATCGTGCCCACGAGTGTCTGACGGCACTGGCCCACTCCGGTGCACATCCCGGCCAGACCCGCCATACCGTGGAGACCGGGGGATCCGTTCGGATCGTCGTACCGGGAAAAGTCCAGAAAGGTCTTCACCGGTTTCGTCTCGAATGACGCCCCCTGGCGCAAACGCTCGGTCAACGGATAGGGGTCGACGATCTTGCCGGGATTGAGGATGCCCTCCGGATCGAAGAGTCGTTTGACGTCTCGAAGGGCGGAGACGATTCGCGGACCGTACATCTTCTCGATCCAACACGAGCGAACGATCCCGTCGCCGTGCTCGCCGGTCATCGCCCCGCCGAACTCGAGGGCCAGGTCGCTGACGGCGTCGGCGATGCGGTGCAGGCGCTGAACGTCGTCGGCCCGCTTCAGGTTGAGCACCGGTCTAACGTGAATGCACCCGACACTGGCGTGCGCGTAATACGCCACTTCGGACACGTCCGCTCGGCGTAGGATCTCTTGGATCCTCTCGATGTAATCCCGCAGGCGCGCCGGATCGACGGCGGAGTCTTCGATGAAGGCATATGGCTGGCGATCGCCGGGTTTCGACATGAGCAGACCGAGACCGCTCGTGCGCAGGTTCCACACGTCCCGCTGCGCATCCGGTGTGGTCGCGCAGGCGTGTGCGTAGCACGCCGACATGACCCGCTCGTCAGCCAAAAGGGCGTCCATGCGGGTGGCGAGTTCTTGCTCACTTTCCGCGAAGAACTCGACAATGATCAGCGCACCGGGGCGGCCCGAGAGAAACCCGCATCGCGGTGCGATTGTGGGATTGGCGAGTCCGGCATTGACGATGTTGCGATCGATCAGTTCGACTGCGGACGGTTCGTGTTCGAGCACCGAGGGCGTCACGGCAAGCGACGCAAGTACGTTTTCGAAATGCAGCACGACGATCCCGGTTCGGGTGGGCAACGGAGTGAGCTCGAGCGTCGCGCCGACGACGATCCCGAGCGTGCCTTCGCTACCGCACAGGATCTTCACGGCGTCGATCGGCGTTCCACGAGGACCGAGACGATCCAATCCGTAACCGCCGTTGCTCCGCAAGACCTTGGGATACCGCGCCGCGATTTCGTCGGCGTGCTCGTCGCGAATAGCACCCAACCCGGCCTCGATCGCGGCGACGCGCTGCACCGCGCTTCGGGTTTCAAACTCGTTGGTCGTTGACCCCGGTCGAGTACCGCGGTCCGGATTCTGCGAACGGATCTCGCCCTTCCCCGGACCGAACGTCACCACTTCTCCACTTGCGAGAACCACGGTGATCGTTCGCACGTGGTCGACCGTTCGACCGTAGCGAATGGACCGCGCGCCGCACGAGTTGTTCGCGATCATTCCGCCGATGGTCGCGCGGCTGCTGGTGGCCACGTCAGGCGCGAAATGCAAACCGTGCGGTGCGACGTGCGCGTTGAGCTCGTCGAGCACCACGCCGGGCTGAACCTCGATGGTTCGGGCGTCGACGTCGAGCGGGCCGATGCGACGCATATGTCGTGAGAGATCGAGCGACACGCCGGCGCCCACGGCGCCGCCGGCAAGCCCTGTTCCGGCGCCTCGCGCGACGACGGACGCGCCCGCCGCCCGGCAGATGTTGACGACGGCCACCACGTCGGCGACGCCCTTCGGAGTGACCACACCGACGGGTGTGATTTCGTAGATGCTCGCATCGGTGGCGTAGAGTGTGCGCGAAAGGGCGTCGAAGCGAACGCTTCCGGTCACGGCGCCGTTCAGATCGGCAGCGAGCGCGGCGGCATCCACATCGCAATCGACGGTTCGGTCACGTGTTTCGTTCAAGCGCTGCCTACCTTGCTATCGACAATGTCGTTCGTGATAGGTTTAGCGCGCGGAACACGGCGGAGGCGAGATCGCCCATCTTGCTCATCGCATGGTTGGTGCGCACGTATTCCTGAGCCTGAACGGCCATTCGCCGTGCGAACTCCCGATCGGCAACCAATTGCTGGATGGCATCGGCAAACGTCGCGGGCTTCGAATTCGCGCACACGAACGCCGTTTCATTGTGGCGCAAATGATCGGTCGCCACGTTGGGCAACGTAACGACCGCCATACCGGCCGCCATGGCCTGGAGGCTGCCGGCGAAAAACGTCTTGTCCGCGGAGGGTCGGACGAAGATGTCCGCGCCGACCAGGGCCCGTGCGGGATCGCCCAGGGGATGTGCAAAGGCGATGCGCGCGGAGAGTTTGCGCGCCCGGACCATGCGCCTGAGCCGCGCCTCCTCCGGACCTTGTCCGAGCAGGAACAATAACACCTCGACCTTGCGATCGCGGAGCAATCCAACGGCCTGGATGAGGCGGTCGATCCCGCTATCCTTGCGAAACTGCGACGTACACAACACCGTCGGCACGCGACCGGGCACGTCGAAACACGTCGGTTCTCCGCGGGCAAGGACACCCGGTCGTATGAGTTCGATGTGCTCATCGCCTATCTCGAGTTGGGTCTCGAGGATTTCGACGAGCGGTCGGCTCGAAACCAGATAACGCGCGATGCGGTCCGCGTCGAACTCGCCCAACGCGTCGCAGTCGGCGAGCGACGTAACCTGAAACACCAAGTCCGCGTCAAGCGCCGACGCGATTGCGTCAGCCGTTCGATAAGAAGCGGAGGACATCCCCAAAACAACGGTCGGCGGCTGGTGCGAAAGCACCTCGACGAGTTGGTCCAGTCTCCGCTTGCCCGCCGGCCACACGATTCTCTGGTGAACCAGCGTCTGAATCGGGCCTAATGCGAGCTTCTCGACGCGCGGGTCCGCGCTCAGCAAACGGACGTGGATCGCTTGATCGACCAAGCCGACGCAGAGGTGGCGCATGATGCTGCCGAAGCGTTCGAGCGCCGTGGAGTCTACACACAGGGCGGCGATCACTGCGTTGGGTGGCTCGGTCTGTCGGTGGTCCGTCATTCAGCAAACAGGATACCGGTGTTCGACCGTGCCGACAACGACCAGCCTTATTCGCGCGACATTGCCGCATCGCTCGTCGCGCACTATGTTAGAGTGCGTCCTAAACCCGGCGGGAACCCCGGTTCTTTCCGAACCCCGACCGTGAGGGAGGGGCTTTTAGGACGCACTCTTAGTGCTGGATTATAAGGCATGCCGTTGAATACGGTGCAGCACGGATCTTCGACCCTTGTCTCGGTCGGTCGATGATCGGCGAGACACCTTGAAATTGTCGGTGTTCTTCTTGCGGGTCGTGGGCGGTGGAAACGGCGGGCGTGAACTGAAACGGCGGGCATCGTGAAAGTCGTTAACGGAATCGAGAACATCCCGACCTGGCGCGAGCGCCCCGTGCTCGCGATCGGCAACTTCGACGGTGTGCATCGCGCCCACCAACAGTTGTTCGTTCAGGCCGGCCTCTTCGCCTCCAACACCGGTGGACCCGTCGTCGCGCTGACGTTTGAGCCGCACCCGCTGAATATCGTACGCCCGGCGGCGGCGCCGGAGCGCCTTTCGCTGCCTGATGAGAAACTCCGTCGGCTCCGGGAGGTGGGTGTCGACGTGACCGTCGTCGCAAAAAGCACCGCCGAGCTTCTCGCGCTCGAGCCCGAGCAATTCGTCGCCGACGTCATCGCAAAGAGATTCCATCCCACGCACGTCGTGGAAGGACCGAATTTCGGATTTGGACGCGGTCGAAAAGGCAATCCACAGACGCTTCGCGATCTCGCGGGGCGATTCGGATTCGAGGTCCACATCGTCGAGCCCGTGACGCTCGAGGTCGATGAGGGTGATCGCGTCATGGTGTCGAGCTCGCTCGTACGCGACCTTGTGCGCGAGGGGAAGGTGCACCCGGCGGCGCTGTGCCTCGGGCGTCCATATGCGCTGATCGGCGAAGTCGTGCGAGGCCATCAGCGCGGGGCCGGCCTCGGTTTCCCGACGGCGAATGTCGCCGTCGCCGATCAACTCGTACCGGCGGATGGTGTCTACGCGGGCTCGGTCGTCCTCGATACCGGAGCACATCCGGCCGCGATCAGCATTGGAATTACGCCCACTTTCGGCGACGGACGCCGACAGATCGAGGCGCATTTGATCGACTTCTCGGGGGATCTCTACGGCACGACAATCCGCGTGGAATTCGGACGGTTTCTCAGGCGGCAGCGCAAGTTCGATTCGCCCGACGATTTGCGCGATCAGTTGGAGAACGACGTGGCGGTCGTGCGGGACATCGCTCGGTCATCCAGCGCATTGGACGATGCCGACGGCTAACCGGACCAGGCAAACGGCCCACCAGGAGGTTCGCCTTCCGACCGATGCCTTTCGTAACCCGCAGAATGAAGTTTGACGTATCATTAGTGCTCTATGACACGCCAAGTGATGAACGGATATTTGCGTGTCTGGGGAGTTTACGCGTGCCCTGGGCAATTCCAGCTTGCTGGATCGAATCCCATCCATCACTTCGCGCGCGTCGGAGGCCTGGTAATCCGCGAGCCTTGATTATGCGGGTTGGAAAGGGCGTCGCCTCGACCATGACCAAGAAAGGAATCAGAGTCAAAGACCTCGCCGGCGAACTCGGCATTACGTCGAGAACGATATTGTCGCGGTGCCGTGAGCAGGGCATCCGTGTGCAGAACAGCATCGGTAGGTTGGGCGCGGACGACGAGCGGACGGTGCGCTCGTGGTTCTCCCAGGACGATCACAAGGGGCTCGACGCGACCGCCGCCCCCCCTACTCCGTAGCGTCGAAAACGACGGCTACCGCTTTCCCGCCGGTCGGATGACGAGGCAGCGGATCGCGGCCGAGGGTACGCAATACTCCGTGGACGCGGAATTAGTGCCCAGACACCGTTGGAGTTGGTGTCGCGACGGCAAGAACCGGGGCTATCGACCAAACCAGCGTTTCTTCTTTGCCTTGCCGCCACGGCCGCCGTCGTTCGACTTGCCGGATGATCTGACCTTTTCAAGTAGCTCCTCCTCCGGCATGCCCGGGTTTAGGCGGCGGAGCAACTTGACCTGCCGCGCGGTTTCGGGATCGAGGTTGGCGAGCGCCTCACTAGTCTGCGGCTTGGCTGGAGGCTCGTCGTCCATCGCGTTGGCGGCATCGTTCGCTGCGATCGTCTGGGCGGTGATCTTTATCGGGCCGTCACCAGCCGCCGGCTGACCTTCGGCCGTTTCCTCGATCGCGCATGACACGCCATTCTCAGCGGCGGGCATGTCGTCGCCTATTGCGTCGTCATCAGACGCAATCTCCGCCTTGGCCGCGGCCATCGCCGCCTTCATCGCGGCCGCGAGATCGGCGTCTTCCTCCTCGACCGGACCCTCGGAGGATTCGTCGTCCACGGCGAACGCATCCACCTCGGCGCCCTCGGGTTCGCATGGCGGCGCTTCGACGTCGTCGGGCTGCGGTTGGGAAACCTCGTCGTCCGCTGCATTCGCATCAGCAGCGGCACCGTCCGGCGGGCCGATCACATCGCCGCCGTCGGGCGAAGACACGGGCATCTCCAACGCCACAGACTCCCAAAACGACGCGACGGCGGCACAGTTTTTCTGCATTTGTTCGAGATAGTCGCCGGGAGCAGCCTGCGCGTCGATCCCGTCGTCGGACGCGGCGGCAACTTGCTCGGCCAGCTCCCTTTCGTGCGTCTCCATTTGGGCGATTCGGCCGGCCAACTCGTCCTCGTGTGCCGCTATTTCCTTCGCGCGTTCATCGACAAGGCGTCGCTCGCTTTCGACGGCCTCTCTTTCCGCCGCCAATTCCGTTTCGGTATCCTCGAGAGCGCGGGCCTGCCCGAGTTCGCGTTTCTGAAGTGCATCCTCGGCAGCTCGAAGCTCGTCGCGCTGGGCGTTGAGTTCGGCGAGCTGCTGCGCTTGGCCTGCCGCCGCTTCTCTCGCGGCCCGCATGACCTCGTCGCCCTTGTTTCGATCGTCGCGAACCGATTTCAGAAGCTGTTCGACCTCGGTCGCCCGCCGATCGAGTTCCGTGGACCGCTCCTCGAGCCGGGCGCTGCGCGAGTCGAGATCGGACTTGGCACGGTCGAGGTCGCGCGATCTGCCGTCGGCCTCATTCCGCAGACGATCCACCTCGGACCGGGCGTTGTCCACGCTCTTTGAGCGCTCGGTCAACTTCGCCTGGTGGTTTTCCAGATCGTTCTTTGACCCCGCAAGTGCGGCTTCGTTCGCTTGCGCGCGATCCGCGAGTTCACGGCGCGCCTCTTGCAAGTTCTTCAGCTCGGTGTCGAGCGCCGATTCTCGCTGCCCGAGCTGGGTTTCGCGCGCTTCCGCCGACTCGAGGTGCTGCGCTAGCTCCGCGTCCGTCTCGTCCAACTTTGTTCGTTGCTGCTCGAGTTCCGCCGCGTCGATGTTGGCCGACTCACGCTGCTTATCCAGCGCTATTCGGAGCGCTTCGAGTTCCGCGCTCTGGGTCCCCAGGTGATCGCGTTCGGTCGCGTTGGACTCGGCGTCTTGCTCGACCTTTCGGCGAAGCTGATCGACCTCGGCCTCTCGCGCCGCTAGCTCCCGATCCGTGTGTTCGAATTGCCCCTGTTTCTCACGACCGGCGGTCTCCGCGGATTCCACGCTCTGCTCACGACTCTCCGCCTCCTTGAAGCGTTGGTCCAATCGTGTCGCACGCTCCTTGACGTCTTTCAGGGCTGCGTCCAGTTGATCCGCACGAACGCCGACCGTCGAGTCGAACTCGGTTCGTTCCTTCATCCAAACGGCCCGAGACTGCTCGAACTCGGCAACGGTCGTGTCGAGAATCGTCTGTCGCGTCTCCAACTCGGCCAGGCGACCCTTGACTTCTCGACACTCCTCGTCGAGTTCGGCGCGACGGGAATCGAGCCGTTGCCGCTCCTTCTCAATGGACGCTTCCGCGGTAGCGATCTCTTGCGTGCGAACGCTTTGGCTTTCGTCTTGTCGATCAAGGTCAGCCTTGCGCGACTCGAGTTCAGTTTCCCGCGCGTCTGCTGCCTGCGACGCTCGCGATAGCGCTTCGGTGTCAGCATCGATGGTCGCGCGCCGCTGCTCGAGGGCCTTCGTTTGCGCCTCCAGCTCCGCCATCCCGGTGCTCAATTCCGCGGCACGCCGTTCCGCCTCCTCCTCAACCCTCGCAACACCGTCGGACCGCTCTCTTAGATCGGCCGTTTGTCGCGCCAGCTCAGCCGCCTCGTCTTCAAGCGACTGCCGCATGGTGGCACAAGCGTGCTGCTTCTCGACGATCGCCCTCTTGCGATCATTGAGAGATTTCGTGGCCGACTCGACCTTTGCCGTGCGGTCTTCGAGTTCCTGCGTCTGTTTGTCCAGCTCCGCGCTGCGTTGCTGCTGCGCGAGCGCCTCGGCGTCGAAAGCCTCCCGGCGATGGTCGGCGTCGATGCACTGTTCGCGTGTTTTCGCCTCTAGCTGACCGTGTTTGGCTCGGCGGACTTCGAGTTCTGCCTGCGCATCGCCAAGTGCCTCTTGACGCTGCTCCAGTTCCGACTGCAGCGACGCGAGCGTTGCCTCGCGCTCTCGCACCTGGGCGCTTGCGTGCTTGATGCCCGCCTCGCCGGTCTCGATCGCCTCGGCTCTTTCGACAAGCCGTCGCTGGAGCTCTTCGCATTCGCTCTCTTTTGCCTCGATTGCAAGAGTTTTCTCATGCACCGATTCACGACTTTGATCCAGCTCCGCGGTACGCGCGGACAGTTCCTGCTCGATCCGCGCCAACTCTTGGGCTCGGTGCTCGACGTGGGTCGCAGCATCGTTGGTTTCCGCCTCCCTATGGTCGAGCTGCGCCGCGCGGTTTTCGATTTCCTCGGCGCGCTCTTGGAGCGCACATTGCTCGTCGTCGATCCCCTTCCGTTCGTCCCGTACGGTACGCGCGTCATGCGCAACTTCCTGCCGTCGTTGCTGCGACTCCGCAACCTCTTGCTCGAGCGCGGCTGCGCGCTGCGCGAGCCGGATGTCCATCTTCTCCAGTTCCCGGCACCGCGACTCGATCGCCTTGCGCGCCTCCTCCGATTCCGCGAGACGGACCGCAAGCCCATCCCGATCGCGTGCGAGTTCAGCCTCGCCTTCATTCAAGACGAGCGTTCGCGCCTCGATGTCGTCTCGCAAGCCGGCGGATTCGGTTTCCCGCCGTTGAAGCTCATCGCCGCGACTTGCAAGTTCGGCCTCGCGGGTGTCGAGTTCGCTGAGTCGGCCCTGGAATCGCTGACTCTCCGCTTCAAACGCCTCCAGGCGCGCCTCGATCTCATCCGCCTTCCGCTGTGTTTCCTGCTTCCGGGCATTAAGAGCGGTGTCTCGACTTTCGGCCTTGTCCGCACGCTCATCTAGAGCGCTCCGGGCATCATCGAGTTCACGGGAGACGACCTCGAGTTGCTTCTCGCGTTGGTGCAGTTCGTCTGATGCCTGCTGCTGACGTTGCACCTCCGTCGCCAGACGAGCACGCTGCTCGGAAAGATCGCGGTCTCGCTGCTCGTTTTGTTCAGCACTGGAAGCGCACTCGCCGCGGAGCTTTTCGATCTGAGAACGCGCGTCGGCGATTTCTCCTTCTCGAAGTGCGCATGCGTCCAGACGCTCGTCGGATTCCTCCGCAAGACGTTGCAGCCGATCACGCTCACCGGCGAGCGCCAACTGCTGCTGCTCGAGGACCGCAAGCCGCTCTTGGAATTCGCGTTCATGCGCCGCGTGTTGCTCGCGAGCGTTGCTCGTCAACTCCTCAACGCTGCGCTCCGCGCCCTGTGTCCATAGATCGAGCTGCGACTGATACTCCGACAGACCGCGCTCGAACGCGGTGATCGCGGAATCAATCTCCTCGGCCGTCTCCGACCAGCTTTCGATGCAAAGATTCGATTGGACCATATGAAACCGTGCCCTGATTCAACACCCCTGACAAGCGCGGATATCGCGAGCGCGCCGATCCTGATTGACAACTTCCCGTCTTACGGTGCGACGACCTCGCACTCCAACCGGAAAGGCCCGAAGACACGTCGCACCATTACTGAGTGTAAGATTGCGCGGCGATGCTCTTCGAGAATTTGTTTGGAATCGACTTGACGTCCCGGAATAATCACACGCGATTACACGGCGCAAATCGCGTCCGATAGAAACGGGCGGTCGTGCGATGCAACACCGGTAGCCCGCACAGGGCATGCTGTAGACGGTCAAGTCCCCATCCAACCGGTATCGTAGGCTACCGGTAGAACCGCCCTCTTTGTGGGAGGACTGTCCCGATCGTGGGCAAGGACGGAGCATGGCTGCGCGTCCGACCGGAGGCTCGCCGCCTCGACGGCCGGTGAATATCGCGCCGAGGCTCGGGGCGGGCGAAGGTGGTGCGATGGCCGATAAGCAGGGACAAACGCAGTGTTCGGCGATTCCCGATGCGGCAACAATCGCCGAACGGGGGCAGGAGATCCTGAGCGCGCTAAGCGCCGCACGATCGAAGCTCGACCGCGCGGTCGAGGACATCGCTTCGGACCACCGCCGCATCGAGCAGGATCGCGCGGAACTCGCCGATCAATGGACGGCGCTTGACGGGGCACGTACCGAGTTCGGTGAAGAGAAGGCTACCGAGGAGGAGGCGCTCCACCGTCGGCGGCGGGCGCTGGACGAACAGAGCGCCGAATCGGCGGACCGAAAATCGGCACTCGACGAGGAAACTGAACGGCTGTCGGAACAGGCGGAGCAACAACAACGAGCCTGCGACTCAATCACAGAGCGAACAGCCGAAATGCAGCGGCAATTGGAAGCCGTCGCGCTCCGCGAGGCGGAATTGAAAAGTACCCACGAATTGCTCGCGGAGGAACGCGAGAGGGTGACGGCTGGCATCGAGGAACTCGGTCGACAGCGAGCTTCCGTCGAAACACTCGCCCGTCAGGTCGAGCAGGAAAAGGCGCAAGTCGTTGCCGCAAACGAGGCGACCGCGGCCGAGCATCAGCGCATGGTCGCACGCAGCGAGCAAGAAACGGCCGATCTGAAGCGCCGTACGAAGTTGATCGAGGAACACGAAGGTCGGGCCGAACAGGCACACATGGAGATCGAATCGACGCGGCAGGTGCTGGCGGCGATGCAGGCCCGCCTTACACAGGAGCAACAGGAACTCGCGACCCAGCGGGGCGAATTGCTCGAACAGATCGGCGGTCTACCGACTCGCATCGGCGCCTCGAACGGCAAGGCTGTGGTCGGCGCTCCCGTGAACTTGACGCAGCCCGAATCAAGATCCGCGCCGATCCCCTCGCCGAAACCCGCGGGAGGAAGCACGACGAGTCAGTTCCGCAAGCTGCGGCGAGACGCGAAACGACGAGCGATCGGGGCGTGACGGATCGGGCCGACCAATAAGGAATAAAGGGAAATACGCTATGGGACTCAAGCTCTTCACCCGTAAGGCCAAGACGCGAAAGTCGCCCAGGGGCGCGGCGGGATCCGCCGCGGGTCCAGCGGCATCCTTGCACGGTCGGCTCTACCACGACTACCAATCCGCACCGCGTGAGGAGTGGAACGACGAACCACTTGCGCGCATGTATCAGCAGGGTCGCCTAGGTACGATTCTGCGCGACGAGACAAAATGGCGGGATCAACCGTCCGGGGCGGACATCGTCGAGAAAGCGGCGAACGCGCTCGAGCAACGGATGGCATTCGTACCTGCCGGCAACGTCGCCATCGCCCAATCGCTGACGGACCACGCGAATGCGCTGGAGGAGGAGATCGACGTCGCCCCATTCCTCGTCGACGTACACGCCGTGACCAACGAGCGTTTTCAGAGGTTCGTGGACGCGGAGGGGTATGACGAACTCGAGTTCTGGCCCGAAGACATCTGGCCGCACCTGATCGAGTTCAAGGATCTGACCGGCGAACCGGCTCCGCGCTTCTGGCGAGAGGGCCGGCACGATCATCGATTGGGTGACCATCCCGTCGTCGGCGTAAGCTGGTTCGAGGCCCAGGCCTACGCGCTATGGATCGGACAACGATTGCTGACCGACGCGGAATGGCAAATGACCGCGAGTTGGCACATCAAGAGTTCCGCGGACATCTTCCGCCGCTTCCCCTGGGGTGATGCGATGGACAACACACGGTGCAACATCTGGTCGGCACGTCACGGACACACCGTCCCCGTGGCGGAGTACGACAACGGCGCCGCGCCCAATCGCGTCATGCAACTCATCGGCAACGTTTGGGAGTGGACCGAAACGGAGTACACCGTGATCGACGAGGCGGGACGCCCGATCGTCGGCGAAATGCCGATGCACGCCGTGCGCGGCGGCGCGTTCGACACCTATTTCGAGGCCCAGACGACCAGCCAATTTCGCACGGGGCAGATCGCCTTCGCCCGCGCGCACAACACGGGCTTTCGCTGCGCGATGGACATCGACGCGGCCACTTGGATGAGCAGCGACTGACCGAAAGGAGAACGACCGTGGCCAGGCAAGCAACAATAGCACCACCGGCTCCGTACTGCATCGTATGCAACGCGAAGAGCGCTTTCGACGCCGTCGCGTGTGCCGAGTGCGGCGCGCCAATGGCGCTCTACCACGAAGCCGTTGCCCAGGAACGCGAGCCGTGCATCATTACCGTGGTCGGAGACAGCAACGTCGGTAAGACCGTCTACCTGGGCATGCTCCTCGACATGCTCTCGAAACGGGCGGACGACTATGAAGCCGTCCCAAAAGGGGCCTACTCGGTCAATCTTCCCCACACCGTGATCAGCTACCTCGGCGCGCGGCAGTTTCCGCCCAAGACGGCGGTGGAAGTAGACGAGTGGATGTGGGCGTACTATCAAATCACCCATCCGCAGAACCGCTCGAAGGTCTTCGATTTGATGATGCCCGACATGGCGGGTGAGGCGCTGGCGGCGGAAGTCGCCGCGCCGTCCACGTTTACGGTGATCCGCGCGTTGCTCGGCAAGAGCGCCGGTGCGATGCTCCTGGTCGATGCCGCAGTGGCGGCCGTCGGTTCGCCGCAGCC
The DNA here is from genome assembly GCA_022567365.1 of Planctomycetota bacterium. GTDB lineage: Bacteria > Planctomycetota > Phycisphaerae > UBA1845 > UBA1845 > JADFHG01. The sequence continues at coordinate 16,225 of JADFHG010000008.1, forward strand.
CGACTTTTTCGCGCTGAAGCTAATGAGTTATCTCGAGGGCATCTTTCAGGGGAAGCGTCGAAAGCTCATCACGACACCGATCGCCATCGTGATGTGCAAAGCCGACTATTGTCCGGAGTGCTTCGATGATCCGCGTGCGTTCGCAAAGACGAACTTCAACCGCCTTTGGAACATATGCGACAGTCGCTTCGCCAACTTCGAGTTCTTCGGCGCGAGCGTCGTCGGAAGCCTCGGTTACGGCAGCGACGAGAGCGAGAACGTCGTGCCCTATCCGCTGCACGTAGCGCCCCGCGGTATCCTCGAGCCTTTTGAGTGGATTCTGAACAGTCTAAAATGATCCCAAGATCGGCAGGCAATACCGACGACGCGGCGTCAGAATCGCCGAGCAACAGCGTAACACACTCGACCGTTGACGCGACCGCTGTCACGTGCGACCAGGCGATTTTCACCTCCGTACGCACGCCCATGGGCGAAGGCTATCGGATCATCGCCGCGAGTCGTGGCGTCACCGCGGCTGAGAAACAGGCGATCACCAAGACCTCACCCTCGCACGACTCGCTGATCGATACCGGTCCGGACGCGACGGGTCTGGCCAGCTATCTCCTTCCAACCGGAAGGCTGTGCATCGCAAAGTTCTGGTGCGCGGGCGCGGAGCAGTCAGGTCGCGGCGGTAAACGCGTCTACACGCACAACATCGTGATGACATCGGATGACCTCTCGCGATTCGCGTTCAGCGTGTTCGCCGTCATTCGGTCGGCCGAAGACAGCGGCGTGTTTACCGGAGCGCTCGAGCCCGAGAAGGTTTTGCCGCTGCTTTCCCTGCCCGGTGATCCGGTTGTCGCCACGACGTTCGCGGACTCCGCCGAACTGAGCCGATGCGCTTCGCATGTCGTCGAGAAGCTCCTCGACAACCGGAAGATCGTTCTCCAAGTAAGCGGCGACCCGCTCGCAGCCGCGCGATGTCTGGTTGCAGCCCTGCCGGGTCCGATGCGCTGCGAAATCTCATTCGCGGCGGGTCTGCGGTTCGCGCTTTCGCGGAGCCTTCGTCTGAACGTGACGTATCGCGACCACGGTGTCACCATGCGCAGGATCCAAGGACAACCGATCGACCTGATCGCGTCTGACGACGCGGCGACACCGACGCCGGATTCGGCATGGGCGCGGCTCGTGCAGCATCATTTCGACTCCGGCGACATCGCATCGTTGAACCGGTGGACGAGCAAGCCGTTTGCAAGCGTCAATGCGGACGCGCGCGAGCGAATCGCGAATCTCTGTCTCGCCCTTCACGACATCGCTTCGATCGCGACGCCCCGGCTCCTCCTCCAGGCCAAGGATGGGTTGGCGCGGCCCCTGGGCGGATCGGAAGGCGAAATCGCCGAGGAGTTCCTCGATCGAGCGGCGAACGAACTCACCGACCGATTGGCAGAGACCAAACTGGACGAGATCAGGCGGTGTTGGCCCGTCATCCTCGACATCCGGCGTCAGGGCGAATCGGGGCGAGCGTTCGCGCGGCCCTTGATCGACGCCGCGCTTCAGGGCTGCGCCGTGCATGATCCCGTCGTCGCGGCAGAGCTCGCGCTGGATCTCGCCCGGTCTTCGGATCCGCGAGACGACAAGGCGGTGGAAATGGCCCTCGCCCGGCTGCTGGGATGGTGCGGGCGAAGACGCG
>JADFHG010000409.1 GCA_022567365.1 Planctomycetota bacterium
TCACGAGAATCGTGTGCTTGGCCACGAGACCGCCTCGCTCCGCGCCGACCACAAGTTGCCCGACCAATGAAGGGTCCTCGCGGTCCGACAATGTGACGAGAAGCGTTCTCTCGTCGGTCGGGCCTAATACGTTTCCCGGCGCGGCAACGGTCAGCTCGACGCGCGGCAGCGCCAGGATCGTGATGTCGTCGAACCAGGCGCCGCCCGCGACGTCGATTCGGTCGATGAAACGATCCGGTCTGGGTGTCGTGTCCCATACCGCCCGCTGTACGACCCAAGCAATGAGCCCGATCGTCCGGGCCTCGTTCGGCGCCCGCCCGAGGTGCAAATCCACCCTTGCCCAGCCGTCGCCGTCGTTCGGACCGCCGACGTATCGCGAGCGCACCAGCGTGCCCGGGATCGGTGTTCGGGACTTGTCTAGGAAGTGTGCGCTGAGAAACGCCCGGGTCTGTACCAGCCGATCGCCTCGCATGTACGCCGACACACGGTATTCGCTGTTGGGCGTGACGGGCGTCTCGGGACCTGCGTAGTGATAGGCGACGTTGCGGCCCTCGCACCCCAAACGGAAGGACGGCGCCGCCGTGCGTCCAACCCGCCCGTCAAACTGACCGGTTGCGAAGCGTGGGAAACCAGGCGGGCGGAACGGCTCCCAATACTTGGGAACGCCCTCGAGGTTGTCCGGCTCGTCGAAGTCAAACCGGTGTACGGTTCGCCGCAGCGAATTCAAATGGTCGGCCGGTGCCTGTGCAACCGCGAACCGTCCGGGCGGGGCGGCCAGCGCGGCGAAGACGCCGATGAGCGCCGTGAATCCCAAGCTGCCACGTCTCATGGTAAAACCCTTACCAAAGGCGAAAGACCGACCCATGTTGCAGCCCGCGCGGGAGGCAACCCGCGCCGAAACCGTCCGATTCGCTTATCGGCATCGTCGAGCGGGCGGCTTAGAGTACGTCCTAAAAGCCCCTCCCTCAGGGTCGGGGTTCGGAAAGAACCGGGGTGCCCGCCGGTTTTAGGACGCACTCTTAGCGGTGGGACTGCAAGCCGCGCAATACAGACGGACCGGTCGCGAGTCTTCACAAAAGGAGCTCGACCGGGAGGAGTTCGACTGGTGGAAGTTCGACCGGGAGTGACACGTTCCATCGGGAGGGTAAGGCTCGCGAGGGAGGGCGAGGCTTCCGCCCAGCCGACTTCAAGCCTCTTGGCGGCACCAACCGCTGACTAGGAGCGTTGCCTCCCAACACACACACGGCCACGCTCGACGCCCACATCGAAGGTCGTCCGATCATCAACGTGTCGCGTGCAAATACCCGTCGAAGCCGGATTCGGCCGGCGCCACGGTGGCGAAGTGTGCGCCCCGACCGTTGACCCGATTATCGGCCCCCACCGTCGGTCCGTTTGCCGGACTGTTGTACGAACGCCGGGGGGCTCGTACGATCAAGCGCGAGATGGCCTCGCTCTTCGACACACGCCGCTACCTGACCGACTTCGACTCGAGCCGGACCGGGCACATCGTCACCGACGTCCTGATCATCGGAACGGGGGTCGCCGGAGCGCGAGCGGCGCTCGAGGCGTCGCGGTTCTGTTCCGTCATTCTCATGACCAAGTCCGCATTTGACGAGTCGGCGACGAACCTCGCCCAGGGTGGGATCGCAGCCGCCGTCGGAGAAGGCGATTCCCCCGACGACCACCTTGCGGACACAATGCGCGTGGGTTGCGGGCTGAACCGACGCGACGCCGTCGAACTCCTCGTGCGCGACGCACCCGACCGTATCCGCGAGCTGATCGATTGGGGTATGGACGTCGACCGCGCGGGCGGGCGGATCGTCCTCGGTCGAGAGGGCGGGCACGGACGCGACCGAATCGTCCACGCCCGCGGCGATCGCACCGGCCGCAGCCTCGTGGAAACGCTCCGCCGACGCGTGAACGACGTCGAGAACATTCGCATCTTCGAACACTGCGTCCTCATCGATCTGCTGACGATCGAGGGCGAGTGCGTCGGCGCCGTCGCCTATCACCGAACGCACGGCCACCAGTTGATCTGGGCCGGTCGAACGATTCTCGCGACCGGCGGGTGCGGCAGGATCTGGCGCGAGACGACCAATCCGCCGCAGGCCACGGGCGACGGCATAGCAGCGGCATACCGCGCGGGGGCCGTGCTGTGCGACATGGAGATGATGCAGTTTCACCCGACGACACTCTACGTCGCGGGATCGGGGCGTGCGCTCATCTCCGAAGCCGTTCGCGGCGAGGGGGCGTTCCTGGTCGATCGCGACGGCAACCGGTTCATGAACCAATACCACCCCGACGGCGAACTCGCGCCGCGCGACGTGGTCAGCCGCGCCATCCACCGCCACCTTCGCGAGACGCGGGCCAACTGCGTCTACCTCGACGCCAGACACATCAAGGGGTTTCGCGAGCGTTTTCCACATATCTCCGCGCTGTGCGCCGACTTCGAGATCGACGTGACGCGCGATGTCATCCCCGTGCGGCCCAGCGCGCACTACATGATCGGCGGGGTCGATGTCGACCTCGACGGACGCAGCTCGCTGACGGGGCTTATCTGCTGCGGCGAGTCGGCTTCGACGGGTGTACACGGGGCCAACCGGATCGCGAGCAACTCGCTGCTCGAAGGGCTGGTCTTTGGTCGGCGCGCGGGGATCGCGGCCGGCAGGGACGTGGCCGACGGCGATAACGGCGCGGACGGCAAGCGAAGCCTCGAGCCGCCCCACGTGCGGCGGGTCACCAGTCGCAACTCGCCTTCAGTGCGAACCCCGCTCGACCTCGCGGACATCGCCAATTCGCTGCGAAGCCTCATGTGGCGGAACATGGGCATCGATCGCTTCGGCGACCGCCTCCGCGAGACGCTGGAGATCGTCGAGTTTTGGGGCCATTACACGCTCGACAAGACGTTCGACACGCCGGTCGGCTGGGAGATGCAGAACAAGCTGACGTTGGGTCGGCTGATGGCCATGTCGGCGCTCGCAAGGACCGAATCGATCGGCGTCCACTACCGAAGCGACGCATCTCCGCCCGGCGAATCCAAAGGCACTGCGAGCCTGCACTCCGAAACGCCCAAACCGAACGCGGCGTATCACCTATACCTCACCCGCGATCCGAACGGCACAACGCCCGAGCGGCGAGCTTGCGGGGGGGAGTAGGGGCGGCGTTTGGCGAACGGTATTGCCGGCTCGTTTGCATATCGGGTCGCCAACCCAACCTTGATGAGGTGTTTTTCCCTAACAGTCTGTTGAAGGGTTTCATATTGAGGGTGTTGCGCGCCGCCACGCCTTGCGCGGTTTACCTCGTGCTCCATTTGTCATAGACTTCGGGCAACGATGGGACGAAGTACCGAACCGACAATCAAGTCGTGGTGGGCGGTCTCCGCCTTGTTCGCGCTCGGAGCCATGGCACTGACGGCGCTTGCATTGGCATTGCCAAAGTGGCCCGGCACGGCTGTCATTCTGGTCGGAGCAGCCGCCTTTGTCTTTACGCTGCGCCTCCACCCGGACTTCTGGTTTCGCAGGATGGCGGAGGGTGCGTTCGGGGCCACGTGTGCGTCCGGTCTCTTGCCGAATCTCAGCATCGATTTTCTCTCCGAGAGCGTGCTTGCTAAGTTCGTCGTGGATAGCGGATACGTACCGACGTTGGTGCTCGCGGGGCTGACAGGGTTGTTCGCCGTGCTCGATTTTTTTCATCAGCGCGCGCGCCGCGGGACGCGGACCCCAACGCAGGAATCGCAGCCACCCGCCGCACCGGCCAACCTTCACACCGAAGGCGATCACAGCCCCGTCGCCGGAGGCGATCAGACGTCGGCGCGCGACGGCGGCGTGGTCGTCCATGTCGGCGACGGCGCTCGGGCCGAAGTTCATATAACTTCGCCCCCGCGCGTCGATCCCGTACCCGATGCCGCCGATGCGACCGCTGAGGCCACGGTCGCTCTGGACAC
>JADFHG010000410.1 GCA_022567365.1 Planctomycetota bacterium
CCGCGCGGTTCCGCAGTTCCGGCCAGACCTTCTACATGAATCCGAATCGGGGTCTTCAGCCCGCGGGATACAGCGCACTCACGCGATGCTGCGGTTCCGGTGCGACGCGCCACATTCTGAACCCGAGCCACAGGCGCCAGCCCGCGCGGTTCCGCGGACTTTGTGCAACGCCCATTCGCGTACGAACGATTGCCCAGGCTGACGCCGTCGGTGGGGCCATGCAGCCGAATCGCGCACGGGAGCTTATCAGCGCGTTGAAAAACCCGACGGCGGCGTCATGGACCCACGTTCTTGGGTGCTCCACGGCCGCCACGGGGGGCGGCCGCTACACAACCAAGGAAGCCTGCTCTAGGGTGTGGTGAGACCGCCGAGCAGGGAGCTGAGTATGGCCGATTCGGCGAGGCTCAGGAAAATGGGCGCCAAGCTGGCCGAGCACCCGACGATCTGCAGAAGGAAACCGCCTGTAACGGCAAGGGCGGCGAAGCGCGATAACCTTGTCTTCATGTTCATCCGGCCCATCCGGTTGAGCAGTCGTCATGCTACGTGTGTTGCGGAAGTTCGAGGAGCAGCCTCAGCGCCGGTTGCGCACATCGTGGCTGTCGCAGCAGCCCAACGCCGCCCGCAACGTGTGGCTGCGCCGAAGGATCTACGGTCCCCCAACGCTGGCGAACGGACTGATGAATTGTTGGGGAAGAACAGCCACGCCGGCCCCGGTGGGCTGATCCGTGCACCTGCCTGGAATCGTGCACGTGGGATCGACCTCATAGTCTGGCACGTCCGCGAAGAAGAGGTCGAATGACCCGGGGGCGCAGTTTCCCAATATCGTGCCGCAGGGGTCAACGAAGCTGGTAATGGCCTCGCATGAGGGAAACTGAAACGCGGATGCCCCGGATGCGGCAACCACGGCCGAGAGCAGAATTCGGCGTGCGACGGTTCCTTTGAACGATTTCATCCACCATCACTCCATAGTAGTTCAGACCCTCAGGTTCGGAACACGGCATTGACTGAAAGGCCCCAGTTTTTCGCCAACTCCCGCGCGCCTACGGGTCGTCTGCGGTAGGCTCCTGGGCCTCGAGGAACGGACAATCCTCAAACACCAAGCCCGGTTGCATGTTGGGGCTGTTCGTTTCGCCAATGTCGCAAGGATCAATCGTCCCGCCGAAGATCCCCGTCTGGCAGTCAAAAATAAAGCAAAAGTCCACAGTGGTCAGTAGGTTTTCCGCGGCGAGCGACGCACATTGCACGTTCGACCCCACGAACAACATCCCACCGCTGCCCACCAGAGCGGCCGCCATACCCATCCGCCGGAACCGAGATCGCATGAGCGTACTCCAAACCGAGTTCAATCAGCACACGCCGGGAAATCGCGGAACCCTCGCGCCGCGCCGCCAACCGCATTAGTATAGGCAAGGTATCGGACGCTCGCAAGTCGCTCCGAAAGAGATTTCCGGCCGACGGCGAGCGACCCCACGGATCCACGCGCAATCCTGCCGCATCCTACTGTCCGCTTCGCCAGGTGTCCAAACCAGCGAAACCACCCGATTTTTTTTCGATCGCTCTGCCGTCCCGATCACCCGAGCACCGCATTGATCGTCTCCCGGCGGACCGGCTCGATCAGGCCCCGATCGGTGATGATCCCCCGGATCCTCTTGGCCGGCGTGACATCGAACGCCGGGCAGTAGCACGCGACGTTGTCCGGCACCGTCTGGCGGCCGAATCCGCGGCGGATCTCGTCCGCGCCGCGCTCCTCAATCGGGATTTCCGCACCCGTCGGCATCGAAAGGTCGAACGTCGTACTCGGAGCGGCCACGTAAAACGGGATGCCGTGGGCATGGGCGAGGAGCGCGACGCCGTACGTGCCGATCTTGTTCGCGACGTCCCCGTTGGCCGCGATCCTGTCGGCGCCGGTGATGACCAGGTCCACCCGGCCCGACGCCATGAGCGAGGCCGCCATGTTGTCGCACAGGACGGTGACGTCGATGTCGGCTTGCGTGAGCTCCCACGCCGTCAGCCTCGCGCCCTGAAGGAGCGGGCGCGTCTCGTCCGCGTAGACGCGAAACCGGCGGCCCAATTCGTGGGCGACGTACATCGGCGCGAGCGCGGTCCCGCAGCCGCCCGTGGCGAGGGCGCCGGCGTTGCAGTGCGTCAAGACGCCGGCGCCGTCTTTAATGAGCGATTGCCCGGCCTCACCGATCGCCCGGCACATGGCCGCGTCCTCGTCGGCGATCCTCCGGGCCTCGGCGAGAAGGGTCGTCTTGATTTCCGCGACGGACAAGGTCTCGTCGGCTTGAGCGACCGTCGCCATGCGATCGAGCGCCCAGGACAGATTGACGGCGGTCGGGCGGGTGGCGCGGAGCAGGCGACACGTCTGATCCAGCCGCGCAAGAAACTCGCCGCGGTCAGTGTCTGAAGCGTTTCGTACGCCGAGGACGACGCCCATGGCGGCCGCAATTCCGATCGCGGGCGCGCCTCGGACGGCCAGCCGGTTGATCGCGTCGGCGACTTCGGATGCCTCGCGGCACTGAAGCGTGGCGACTTGGGTCGGGAGCAGGGTCTGATCGAGGATCGCGATATAGCCGTCGAGCTCGCCCACCCATTCGATGGCCGTCGGCGGCGTGTGCGCTGTCATCCGGCGCGCTCGGCTTGGATTGCGGCGTTTTTTTCGGCGACCCCGTCGGCCAATCGGGCCTTGAATTGGTCATAGGCTGACGCCAACCGTTCGTCGGAGAGTGCGAGAATACGGATCGCGAGAAACGCGGCGTTCTTGGCGCCGGCGTCTCCGATCCCCACCGAGCCGACCGGCACACCCGGGGGCATTTGCACCGTCGCCAGCAAGGCGTCGATTCCCTTGAGCGAGCTCCCCGCGAGCGGCACGCCGATGACGGGCAGCGCGGTATGCGCGGCGAGCGTGCCCGCGAGGGCGGCGGACATGCCGGCGCCCGCGATGATGACCTTGAACCCGGCGCGGCTCGCGCCTTCCGCGAATTCAGCGACGCGGGCCGGATTGCGGTGCGCGCTCATGACCTCGACCATCGGTTCGACGTCAAACGTCTGGAGCTGGGCCACGCATTTCTTCATGACCGGCCAGTCGGAGTCGCTTCCAAACACCACCGCTATTTCGTATTTCGCCACGCCGGGGCTCCTGGGTAATGGCGGTTCTTCGTCGCCGCCCAAGGCGGATTCTACGTCAGCCCGCAGCGCGTGACCAGCGGTGTCCGCCGCGCCCGCCGCGCCGTGCATTTCTCGACGAGCCATCCTCCGACCGAGGTCCGATTGGAAGCCTATTCTCGAAAAGGCCGACTGGGCGGAAACCAATCGACGGCAAGCGAAGGATGTCGGTTGCGGTACCAGAAGATGGCGCTTGGGATAGCGATAGCGAGAACCAAGACCCAAAGTGGAAAGGCGAGTTTCCAGGAAACCACAAAGTCCGTTTCGCCAGCCCGCCAAGGCTGTTCGCAAATCGTTACAATGCCCACACCCCTTCCAAACCCGAAGCTCTCCGTTCCGATGCGCCAGGACTCGGGTGCGGTGACTCCGGATCCAGGCTTCGCGGTGACTATTGAGGTATGTTGTAGCACGACTCGACCTTGAAACGCCCAGGCACTTAGCCCGTTTGTCGTGGGCTCCCGCCCATCGCCTATCGCCAAATGGCTGGCGAGCCACGCACCCATCGTACCAAGGTTGAAGACGACCAAGATCACGATGATGGCCTTGCGGTTCATAAACCTTTGGACGCTCGAAGCTCGGAGTTGGTTCCGCTTTGCGATTGCTCGCCGCCCCGCTAGAATCGGCGGCGCGGTCGAACTGGCGCGTTCGCAGCGGCGGGGTCGGTAGGCGCGGTTGGCTGGCAATTCGATTCACAAGTGAGGTCGCATGAGTACGGAGCCGGATCTACTCGTCCAGAAGGAGAAGTGGGGCTCGCAGTT
>JADFHG010000411.1 GCA_022567365.1 Planctomycetota bacterium
CCTCGGGACGACTGCGTTTGCCGAACCCGCGCGACGCCCGTACGATACGGACGATCGAACCCGGAGGATCGCGCGACCGATCGTAGCGGCACGTAGCCGACGGATCGGTCCGCAAGAGGCCGGCGCTCGCATGATGGCCTGCGAATATCGAGCGCACTTGTTCTATGAGAGATTCCAAATCGAGACGGCACATTGCCGTCGAAGCCGCCAGGCTCATGTATGAGCGCGTCGAGTCGGAATACTTCACCGCCAAACGCAAGGCGGCCGCCCGACTCGGCGTAAACTTCAAACATCAACCGCAGCACCTACCCTCGAACCGCGAAATCCGAGACGAGCTGCAGGTCTTCGCGCGCATCCACGAAGGTGAGCGACGCCTTGAAGGGCTCGCGGAAATGCGGTCGGCCGCACTGCGCATGATGCGGCTGCTGGCGCCGTTCGAGCCGCGACTCATCGGGAGCGTATGCACGGGCCACGTTCGCGCGGGTTCGGACATCGACCTGCACGTCTTTGCCCTGAACGTCTCCGGTATCACCGATATTCTGGAGGCCGACGGCTACCGCTGCCACGTCGAATACAAACGGGTGATCAAACACGGCGAAGCCCGCGTGTTTACGCACGTGCATCTGCACGGTCAGTTTCCGTTCGAGCTGACGGTCTATGCACCCGAACTCGTCGGATACCGATTCAAGAGCTCCATTACCGGAAAAGCGATCGAGCGTGCGTCGATCCACGAGTTGGAGGCGCTGATCGCCCGCGAGCACCCGGGAATCGACGTCGGCGCGGCAGACGACACGCCGACGGTCGATCGGCTTCTCATCTGGTCGCTTCTGCTCACGCCGCTCGAGAACGTCAAGCAGCGGGCCGACTACCATCCGGAAGGCGACGCATTGTATCACTCGCTACAGGCGTTCGAGATCGCCCGACGCGAGTTTCCGTATGACCAGGAACTCATCACGGCGGCGCTGCTTCACGACGTCGGCAAGGCGATCGATCCGCGGGATCACGTCGCGGCCGGTCTCGAAGCGCTCGAGGGGACACTGACTCCGCGAGAACGGTTCTTGATCGCGCACCATATGGATGCCCAGGCCGAACGAGACGGGACGCTTGGTACAAAACGCAGCGCCCGTCTTCGCGAGAACGAGTGGCACGAAGATCTGATGTGTCTCCGCGATATCGACGACGGGGCGCGGCGGCGCGGTGTCGATGTGTGTACGATCGAAGAGGCGCTGAGCTTCCTCCGCGAGATGGACCGCGACGACGTGGAATAAGCGAAATTGAACCCGACGCCCGGTGGATTCGGGGCGGCCGGGCGCGAATCGCACCAGCCCTCTCGTGGTGGTCAGGCGGCGTTTGATCGTCTCCGCGATCGGGCTATAGTCTCACCAAAGACCGGCGGACACGGACGCTCCGACGCCGGGCGAGTGGAAGGAACATGCGTTGCCCAAGGACGAATCCATACAGCGGGTCTTGATCATCGGCAGCGGGCCGATCGTCATCGGTCAGGCGTGCGAGTTCGATTATTCGGGCACCCAGGCGTGTCGGGCACTCCGTGAGGAAGGCATTTCCGTCGTCCTCTTGAACAGCAATCCGGCCACGATCATGACCGATCCGGAGCTGGCCGATCGTACCTACCTCGAACCCATCACCGTCGCGGTCATCGACCAAATCCTCGCGCTTGAAACCGAGCGCGGCGCGCCCGTGGATTCCCTGCTCCCGACGCTCGGCGGACAAACGGGTCTCAACTGTGCGGTCGAGGCCTTCGAGCAGGGGGTGCTCGAGCGTCACGGCGTGCGGCTCATCGGGGCGAACAAGGCGTCGATCGATCGGGCCGAGAATCGTAGCGCGTTCAAGAAGACGATGCGCGAGGTCGGCATCGCGGTGCCACGATCCGGCACGGCTCATACGCTCGCCGAGGCGTTCACCATTCTCGAGGAGGTCGGGCTGCCCGCCTGCATCAGACCGGCGTACACGCTCGGCGGCGCCGGCGGCGGGATGTCGCATACGCGGAGCGAGTTCGAAGCACAGGTTCGCGACGGTCTTGCGAAATCGCGCATCAGCGAAGTCCTGATCGAGGAAGACCTGACCGGTTGGAAGGAGTTCGAGCTAGAGGTCATGCGCGACCGGCGCGACAACGTCGTCGTCATCTGCTCGATCGAAAACCTCGACCCGATGGGCGTCCATACGGGCGACTCGATCACCGTCGCCCCGGCACTGACGCTCACGGACAAGCAATACCAACGGATGCGCGACGCGGCGATCAAGGTGATCCGCGCGATCGGCGTCGAGACCGGTGGGTCCAACGTGCAGTTTGCCGTCAACCCGACCGACGGACACATGGTGGTGATTGAAATGAACCCCCGCGTGTCGCGATCGTCGGCGCTGGCGTCCAAGGCGACGGGCTTTCCGATTGCGAAGATCGCCTCGAAGCTGGCGATCGGATACACGCTCGACGAACTCCGCAACGACATTACCCGAGAGACCCCGGCGTCGTTCGAGCCGACGATCGACTATTGCGTCGTGAAGATGCCGCGATTCGCGTTCGAGAAGTTTCCCGACGCCGACGAAACGTTGACCACGTCGATGAAGTCCGTCGGCGAGGCCATGGCGATTGGGCGCACGTTCAAGGAGGCGTTTCAAAAGTGCATCCGATCGATGGAGATCAAGCGTCCCGGATACGGACTGCATCCGAACGACAAGTGGCTCGAATCACTCGATACCGATACCGCACGTCTCACGGACGAGGCGGAGGTTTGGGTCGATGCGTTCGGCAACCAACCTGCGACGACTTCGGGCAGGTTTGCCGGAACGGCGCTGGCCGAGCCACCGGCTGACACCCAGGAGCACTCATCCGCAGATTGGCCTATTCCCGAAACGGTGCTCGAAAGCAAACTCGCCACGCCCTGCCAGGGGCGCCTCTACTACGTGCGCTACGCGCTCAAGCAGGGTTGGTCCGTCGAGCGGGTGCATTCGTTGTCGCGCATCGATCCCTGGTTCCTCGACCAACTGGCGGAGCTTTGCGCCTTCGAGGATCGTCTGTACGCGCTCCGTCCACGCAACGCCGGCGCCTTCGAGCTCACCCCCGACGTCGTCGATACGTTTCTCCAGGCGAAGGCATGGGGCTACAGCGACAGCCAGCTTCAGAGCGTCTGGCGAATCGACGCGACCACGCTCGGGGGGATCAAACAGCGCCTCGATCGTGTCAAATACAAACTTGTCGATACCTGCGCCGCGGAATTCGAGGCATACACGCCCTACTATTACTCGACGCACGAACGGCCGATGGGGCGCGTGATCAAAAGCCCCGAGGCGGTGGCCGCGGTACGCCGTCATCATGCGACCGGCGGCCGCGAACCGCTGGGCGACGCCGTTCGCGATCTGGGTATCGAATCCGCATATCGATACAAACCGCTTGACGACGAACACATCTTGGTCGAGACGTACGAAGATGAACTCCGCATCACGGATCGACCGAAAGTCATCGTGTTGGGCGGCGGGCCGAATCGCATCGGGCAGGGAATCGAGTTCGACTATTGCTGCGTCCACGCATCCGAGGCCGCTCAAAAGCTCGGCTACGAAACCGTCATGGTCAATTCCAACCCGGAAACCGTCAGCACCGACTACGACAGCAGCGACCTGCTCTTCTTCGAACCGCTGACGCACGAAGACGTTCTCAACATCTGCGAGCGGCTCAACGGCAAGCCCTTCACGCCCGGCGGCGGTGCGACGACCTCGGACGGATGCGAGCCGAACGGCTTGGTCCACGGTGTCATCGTTCAGTTCGGCGGGCAAACGCCGCTCAATCTCGCACAGGGTCTGCTCGACGCGGGCGTTCCCATTCTCGGCACCCTTCCGGGCAGCATTCACCTGGCCGAGGACCGTGAGCGGTTTCAGCAAATCGTACACGAGGTAGG
>JADFHG010000412.1 GCA_022567365.1 Planctomycetota bacterium
CATGCAATCCCGGTGGGGCTGTTGCTCTGCGCAGACAAGAGCGGGTAGAATGGCGTGAACGGTTACGGCGAGTCTTGCTCAGTTTCCCGCTGGACTTCAACTGTATAGGCAGGCTCCAACGTAACTCCGCCGCCTCTTCCACCGCTACACGCCGAAGTAGTCGTGGTCGCGTAGGTACGTATAAATAAAATACATCCCGAAGAGCCCAAGAAAGCCTCCGCCTACGGAGAACAACGCATAGGATGCCCACAGCAACAATATGGCAAGAGCGATGAGTAGAACTAGCCGTATGACCACAACGTCTATGGGTGGCTTCGGCGAGTCTGGGTTCGGATTATCCGAATCGGGCGGCTTCTGATTCTCCTGCATAATCGTAATCCGTCGATAGTCTATGCCGACTCCAACTTGGCTCCGCAGTTCGAACAGCCAGGTAGGTCGGGCTCCGCCCGACGATCTTCATCCCCTCCGCCAACGTCGGGCGGAGCCCGACCTACGCCGAATTGCCACTCCAGGCAACCACCGGCGTGGTACTCGACGAGCATTCGGGCCAAACGATCCACGCACCCGCCCCACGCAATTGCCGCCCGCCGCGAACGTACCCGCGTCAGCTGACGCGATATCCCACGACAACCGGAATGGCGCCCGCGAGGATGTTCGGCGGTGGTGTGACCGTCAGCGCGAGTTCTATCGAACCCGGCGCGTCCTCGGCTGGGCGGGCCTGGACCGAGAGCTGTTCCTCGGTCGGCTCGACTTCGAATGGGATCCACTCGCGCACGTGATCGGTGACGAACGATTTGAGCTTGTCCACCGACATGCCGGACAGATGCGGTTTGAGCAGGAACAGCAGTGTGGACAATCGACTGGCGAAGAGTTGATAGGGGAGGCTGACCTCGAACATCGCGTCCGGTGTCATCTGTTGCACGTTGCCCACGGTCAGTCCGTTCCAGAGCAACACGTCCGGATGGTCGCCCATCGTGGCGACGGCGTTGAGCCCGGCTGCCGCCATTTCCTCGATCTTGGGTTGCGGCGTTTTCGTATCCGCGGGTCCAAACGTCTTGTCGTTGTTCTTGCCGCCCACGCCGGTCTTGAAACCTTCGACGCGCCCGTGCACGAATCCCGACATGGTCGTGGGCCAGTTCCTCTCGGCGAAGCTTTGGGCGATCGTGCAACCGGCTACGATCGGACCGTTCGCCCAGACGAGATCCCTATCGGCGATGCACGGTTCCGCGTAGCCGAACTCCATCGAGTCGCGGTCGCCGCGTTCGTATGGCGCGCGCAGCAAACCCCGTCCGAACACCACGCCGAGCGAACGCGCATAGCGCTTGGTGCGCAGCGCCTTCCACTTCGCGTATTGCCACTGGTCGAACGTGTTGGCGATGGTGGGAAGCGTGGCAATCTGCCAAGCGTGCTTGACGCCGAACATCGACGCCGCCGCGCCCGCGATCACCACGGCCGGTAGGCTCGCACCGTGCTGGGCGAGTTCATCCAGCATTTCCATGTCCGACGCCGTATTCGAAAACGCGCGGTCCACGAGAATCACATCCGGCGCATCCGCGCCTTTGTCGAACACGGGATCAATGAGCAACGAGACAAATCGAGAGGACAGCTCGTCGGCCGGAGCATGCAAGATGGAAAGGCGGATCGCCTTGCGAAACTCGATCTTCGAAACGAGGAACGCCAGGGATCGCCAGGCGGCTTCGAGCGACATCACCTGCGGCGCGTGCAGCACCGACGTCAGCCAGGACGACACGCGACGGTCGATTTCCGCAATCGTCCGCCGGAGCGCGGCGACCTCCTCAGCCGGCAGCGCGTTGCCGCCGCCCGCCGCCGTCGAAATTGCGGCGCCGAGGGGCGTTTGCTTCTTGGGCGCCGGTGGGGTGTCATTCTCTTCGTCGTCGCCGATGTCGAGCTGGCCCAGCAAATCGTCCACGGCCCCCAAGTCTTCCGCAGACGGGGCGGCGGTCCACTTCATCGAATCGATGAGCCAGGTCAGCGATGCGTCCGCGGCCGCACCGGCGACGGTGTCCGCGATTTGGGCCTCGGATACTTTGGCTTGCAGCCTGCCGACGATCTGCCCGCGAATGTCCATCAGGGTTTTCGCGGCGGGAATTCGCTCGACCAGGCGATTGGGCTCGAAGTCTTTGAGTGATTTGAACGCAAGGTCGATTTCGACCATGACGTTGCCCGCGGCGACCGGATCGCTTGCCGTGTAGCGGGTCGAAGGGCTCGCGCTTGCCATCACTTCGTCGCACGTGTCGGCCGTGACCGCGACGACACCGCTCTGCAGCGGGCCGGAAACGCTGCCGTCTTTGGAGCCGGCAAAGTCTCCCACGAGGAGGATGTGATATGGGTGCTCCGACGTGACCCGCAGTCCTGACGGAGTCCCGAAACTCACTTCCACATCCGGCGGCTGGGGATCATCGGCCATCGCTATTGCTCCAAAGTGTCTTTCGCTTTCGTTGGCCGCAGGCCAGCCTCGCGGGCACCGCGCCCAGACAATTCGCTCCCCAACGGCCAACCGTATATATCCGTTGATGCGCGCGGTAGCAACCCCGCCGAAAATCGTCAGGCCTCACGAGCGGTCTTGAAAGGGCGTCGGTGCACGAAGGGCCGACCATATCAACGCAAACGCCCGCACAGCGGCACCATAGCCGTCGTACGGGCGGTCGTCGTCTTGCGTCACGTTGTTTCCGCTAGCAATGGTCGCGGGGGCGAAGGCGCGTTAAACGATCTTGCCCATGCCACCCATGTGAATCCATCTGTCCAGCGTCTTCCTCATCTCGTAGTCCGACACCTCGGTACCGCTGCCGCCAACCATCGCACGATTGACAATCCGCGAAGCGAGCCGCGCCTCCGGACCCGCACCCAAACCGGCTTGGGCGAACTTGTCATTGAGCGCATGACCGGCCATCTGCGCGAGGTCACGCATCTTGGTTATTGCCGTTCCGAGTTCTTGCGGTCGGTAGTGGAGCCAGTTGTACAGAAAAGTCTTCACCCTGAATTCAACAATCGCATCCATTTACGTCTCCTTTGCGCTGGTCCACCACACAGTATCGGCCGAATGATGCCCGAGCGGAGTCCGCCATCACGTGCCGCCATTATATCTCTTGTCCCGACGGGCACCAGACCATATTTGCCGCAAACCGGCTGAATCCGTGCCTTGTCGCATTGTCGCATTGTCGCATTGTCGCATTGCCGAGCGCCATTCCCCCCGTCGGCGCCTACGCACGTACTTCCCCGTCGAATTCCGTCGAAACATCCGGTCGTTTCGGCGGTGCCGGCGAGAGCACGTCCATCGTGACCGTCGTAAGCTCTATCCCGAAGCGCGCCGCAATCCGATCCAGGCAGCCGCGGACCTGGTCGCGGAGGAGGTCCGGCGTGGCCTCCGCCCGCGCGTTCACCACAAGCTCCCCATGTGTAAGACACGTTCCGCACGATTGGGATAGTTCCGCCCGCTTGTTGCCGGCCACTACGTTTGCCACGCCGATCGTCTCGCCCACGCGCAGCAGTAGTTTGATGTGTGCCGGCTCCGCCGACGCCCCCGTCAGGGCCGTTCGAATGTCGTCGGCGAGTTCCGTCAGGAGCCGATCCCCATCAAACGGCTCATTGGCATCGATCCGCAACGTCGCGTTCAGCCAACCCAGGCGGGCCTCGCCTTCGCCGTAGGTGTCGTAGTCGACGTCTACGCGATTCTCCCCGACGCCGTCACCATCCAATAGGCGCGCCAATTCGTCAAAACCGCGACCGCTCCGTGCCGAGACGCCGATAACCGTCGCCTTGGGGAAGTTCCGCCCGACCATTTCGCGCAGTCGGTCAAGCCGTTCGCCCGAAAGCGCGTCGATCTTGTTGATCGCGATGATGTCCGCTTCGTTTTGCTGCATCTTGTAGATGTACGTAACCTTGGCCG
>JADFHG010000413.1 GCA_022567365.1 Planctomycetota bacterium
GCGCGACGTGATCGAGTATGAGATGATCGCGTGCGATGCCCTCTTTACGCTGGCATCGCGGTATCGCGAGCGATTCGTGCGCAATCACCTGTGGCTCGGGGAAGAGGCGATTCGCAAGGGCCGCGACGAGCCGCCCTATGCGTGGCTTGTTCCGCCGGAT
Source organism: Planctomycetota bacterium (assembly GCA_022567365.1). Classification (GTDB taxonomy): domain Bacteria; phylum Planctomycetota; class Phycisphaerae; order UBA1845; family UBA1845; genus JADFHG01. Next base: position 161 of record JADFHG010000413.1, read on the forward strand.
CAGTCCGACCCGGGTGCGGCCGCACACATGTTGGAGATCCTTCACGCGACGGGTATCGACGCACACCAGGCGAAGGCGACGTTCACCGCCGATGGTGTCGCATATCCCGCGGGCACGTACGTGCTCCTTGCGGCCCAGCCGTTTCGTCCGCACCTCAAGGACATGATGGAGCGCCAGGAATATCCCAACCGCGCCCAATACCCCGGCGGTCCGCCGGAAGGGCCGTACGACATGGCCGGCTGGACGCTGCCGTTGCAGATGGGCGTGCGAAGTGTCGCCGTCGTGTCACCTTTCGAGGCCGACCTGACGGAGGCGACCGCGTTCGAGTCGTACAAGACCGCGCTCAACGCCGATCGCGCGTCGGGGTTCTACGTCACGAAACGCACGGGCAACTACGACTATGCGGCCGTCAACGCGCTGCTCGACGCGGACGCCGACGTCCGCGTACTTATCGAAGCACAGGGCGACCTGCCGGCGGGCAGCATCGCGGTCACGGCATCGGACCCCGAAGCGTGGCGCACGGTCTGGGCCGCACTCGCCGCGTCGAGCGCCAAGGCGCCGATCCGCTTCGATCACATCGACGCTCTATCCGCAAAAACGGTCTCGCTCGTGAAACCGCGAACGGCGCTCTATCAACCGTGGACCGCGAGTATGGACGAGGGTTGGACGCGGCTGGTGCTCGAACGGTTCGAGTTCCCCTATGAAACGCTCCACAACGCCGAGATCCGAGCCGGGAAGCTGAGGGACCGCTTCGATTGCATCATCATCCCGGACCTGCGCCTCAAATCACTGCTCGACGGACACGACGACACCGTCATGCCGCCGCCCTACGCGGGCGGGATCGGCAAGGACGGCGCGATGGCGCTCGAGCGATTCGTCGAGCAAGGTGGCACGCTGGTACTCATGGACTCGGCCACACGGCTTGCGACCGACCTGCTGCGCGTGCCGGTCAAAGACGCGCTTGCTGGGGTGGCGTCGAAGGACTTCTTCTGCCCGGGGTCGATCGTTCGTCTCCGCGTGGACAACGGGCATCCGCTCGGGTTTGGCTTCGGCGACGAGGCGGCCGGTTTTTTCGCGCGCTCGCAGGCATTCGTAACCGGCAAGGCGGCGCTCGAGCCGGAGAAAGCGGCGGCGAAGGACAAGAAGGACGGCGCGGCGGCGGCACTGACCGACGCGGAGATCGAGGCCAAGCTCGAGGCCCAACCGGTCACGACCGTCGTCAGCTATTCGGACAACATCGTGCTTCTAAGCGGCTGGATCCACGGAGCGGATCGCCTCCGCAACCGGGCGGCCGTCTGCGAGGTCGCTTACGGCAAGGGCCGGATCGTGCTACTCGGCTTCCGCGTGCAACACCGCGCGCAGCCATGGGGGACGTTCAAGTTCCTGTTCAACGCGATCTATTGGTCGGGGATGGGCCAGTAGGCGTTGCGATTGATCGGCACCGGGATCGACTCCGTTCCTCTCTTCCGAGCCGCGGGCTTCAGCCCGCGCGATGTCACGTACTTGGCGCGACGTTCGTTTATGTACGAACGTCCGCGCGGTGTGACGGACTTGGCGCGACGCTTGGTCATGTACGGACATTCGCGCTATGCTACGGACTTGGCGCGGCGCCCCTTTGTCCTCGAACGATCGCGCGGGCTGAAGCCCGCGGCTCAGGGGAGTGGGATTGCTCGACCTCGGTTCTATCCACTCCGGACCGGTGAAGTCCCATCCGAACCGCGACCGTGAGGGAGCGGCCTACTGCGGTCCCGTCATCGCGGCGGCGAAGAGGGCGTAGTCATCGCGGTCCACGTCGCGGTCGTGGTCGATGTCGAGGAAGCGGCAGTCGCAGAGGCGGTCGAACCCGCCCGTCGTTCCGTCGAAGTCGCCCGGACCGGTCATGCAATTCTGGAAGGCGGCGGCGTCTTTCAGGTCGATGTGTCCGTCGAAGTCGGCCTCACCGGTGCGGATGCGGCGCATGAGCATGAGGTCGCTGTTCGGGAAGTTACCCGCCACCCACGGGATCTCCGTCCAATTGTTGATGTCCATACTACTGTTCCAGAAGGGCTCGTCCGTGATTTGGAGGATTTCGGCGCCGCGGTAGAGCCACACCTGCCACGTCGAGTTGTCCTCGTGCCAGCGATGAAACGCGATCTCGGAAAGGTCGTTGATCCTAGGTGCGAGCCCCCAATCCGTGATCATCGTACTCACGCCGTCCTTCCAAAGAGTGAGAAGACTGCCTCCCGTTTCCGTCCTGCTGCCCCACACGACTTCGCCGAGATTATTGATATGAGGGCTTCTGGGCGTGATCTGGCCCTGTGTCAGTTGGATCGTGTCGCCCCCGATAAACAGCATGACCTCGGATTCCCAGGGATCAACACAGAAATCGAACTGCGTCCAGGTGATCCAATCGCTGTCGTTGTTTTGAACTGATTGGTTCGAGAAGTCGTTGTCGGTGATGACCTCGAACACGTCGTCGTGGTAGTGATAGACCGTGGCGCCGGCCCCGCAATTGCCGTCGTTCGCCTCGTAAGCGACGATGTGCGAGAGGTTGTTAATCTGAGGTCCGCCGGCACTCGAACCCATGATCGTTGATTCTCCATTCACGTATCGAACAAGCTGGGTCTCGCCATCCACGGCGCGCCCCCAGACGATCGTGCCCAAGTCGTTGTTGTCGGGGAAGGCGTCGTGGTAATTGTCGTCGGTCAGGCGCGTGAGCCGGCCATTGTCGTACAGGAAGATCTCGGTGGTCTCGACCGGCATCCCCATCCTCTTGTGGAATACGATCTCGCCGCAGTTGTTGATGGATACACCACTGTCCCAGAACTCCGGATCAAAGGTGACCTGGGCGACCTCGAAGCCTTCCGGTATCTGAGCGACCCCGGGTGCGCCGGTGAAGATCAGGATTGACACGGCCAGTGCCGCGGTCGGCTTTCTCTTTTCCATCATGGCATGCTCCACGGTCGCACCCTAGGGCGGTGAATGAACGCGGGCCACGGGTCCGGGAACGCCCCCGGACCCGTACGCGCGCCATCAATCAATTGCCGCTCAGACATGAACCACCGACCGAGAAGTACTTGCTCGGTGCGACCTCAATCGTCGCCGCTCCGTTGTACAAGCCGGCCTCGTATTCCATGCCCCCTACCGTGCAGAAGGAGGCGTTCACGTCGAACAACCCCGAGTGGATTTCGATTCTGCCGGTCAGACCAGTGCAGTTCGTATTGATTTCGATCTCGGACTCGACATGGTTCATCCACCAGGTACCGTCGCCCGTGACCTCTGCCTGAACGTCGAGTAACCCGCCGTCCTCGGCGTACCAAAAACCGCATCCGCTCTTCGAACTGTTGGTCAGCTTGACGACGCACTCGTCGTCACCCGAGCAACCCACGCTCGCGTTGTTGATCAACTCTATCTGTACGTCGAGCGTGTGCTGGTTGTTCGCGTCGATGCGGAGGATGTCACAGTCGGCCACAGGGAATTCGCAAAGCGGCGACAAGTCAGGCTCCTGTTCCAATGTGAGCACCGGGCTGACCCCGGCCGCGGCCTTAATGATCCCGTCGATGCACAGGCACCGGATGTCACCGCCGTCTCCGCTAATCGTGAGGGAATCATCGATCTCGAGAGTTCCCGGACCCAGATGCGAGAGGCAAGTGAACCCGGCTACCTTGCAGCCGAACTCGAACACCCCGTCCACCGTCGAGTCACCATGGACGGTCAGCTTGCGACCGGTGGCGACGCAGAGCCGCGCGTT
>JADFHG010000414.1 GCA_022567365.1 Planctomycetota bacterium
ATCCGCCGCTGAAACCGGTGACGCCCGCCGCGTTCACGGGCTGCTTGGAGATCATCGGCGGTCCGGCCGCAAACGTCCAAGTCGACGACCAAAGGGTCGTATTGAGCCGACCGCCAAACAAAACGACAAGCCCTTGATCCCTGTCGTACGACATCGAGTGACGATAGCGCGGAGGCGGACCGGTGAGCGAGGTCTCGGCCCAGTCGAAGCATGTCTGGGCTTGGGCAGTGCCGAGTCCGAACAGGACGGCGAGTAGCGCGGGCAAGGCGACCGTGCCCTTCATGCGAGACCTTGTGATCCTACCGCCGGGCTCCGAAGAACTTACGACTTGGCAGATTCCGCTGATGGACATCATGTAAACTCTAGTGTTCGTCCCATGGGGTACACGAGCCAATCGTCAGATCTGATATTTCCCGGCTGACCCGCGCCCCAACAAACAACGACCTGTGATACCAATTCAGTCGCCCCGATGCAAGTCTCTCCTCGAGCGATCCGGCTCGTTCTGCCACCGTCTTGGCCCTTCACCGTCGCATTTCGGTGGTCCGAGGATATGAATACTGACAACTGACAACTGATAACTGACAACTGATGACTGTGACTGACAACTGATGACTGATGACTGACAACTGACAACTGACAACTGATAGCTGATAGCTGATAGCTGACTACGACGCCGCCAGCTTGCGGAGCACCGTCTGAAGAATCCCGCCGTTGCGGTAGTAATTCACCTCGACCGGGGTGTCAATCCGAGACACCACGGTGAACGTCGAGGCGGCGCCGGAATCGGGATCGGTCGCGCGGATGGTGATCGCCTGCCGGGGTGTCATCTCGTCCGACAACCCGGTCACATCGAACACTTCCCGCCCGCTCAAACCGTGGGTCTCGCGCGATTCGCCGTCCTTGAACTGCAACGGCAGCACGCCCATCCCGACGAGGTTGCTCCGGTGGATGCGCTCGAAGCTCTCCGCGAGTACGGCGCGAACACCCAGAAGAAAGGTGCCTTTCGCCGCCCAGTCGCGCGAAGAACCGGTGCCATATTCCTTGCCCGCCAGCACGAGGAGCGGGGTATTGCTTTCGCGATACAATTGACCGGCCTCGAACACGCTTGTCTGTTTGCCCGTCGGCAGGTGCACGGTCACGCCGCCCTCGGTGCCCGGAACGAGCAGGTTGCGCAGGCGGATGTTGGCAAACGTGCCGCGCGTCATCACCCGGTCGTTGCCGCGGCGCGAACCATAGCTGTTGAAATCGACCGGTGCGACGCCCTGTTCCTGCAAATATTTTCCGGCCGGCGAATCGGGCTGGATCGCGCCGGCGGGCGAGATGTGGTCCGTGGTGACCGAGTCGCCCACCATCACCAGCACCCGCGCGCCCACGATGTCCGAAACGGGCTCTGCTTGCTTGGCCAGGTCCGCGAAAAATGGGGGGCTCTTGATGTACGTGCTATCTGGGGGCCAGTTGTATGTGTCGGACGGCGGAGCCGAGATCCGGTTCCACCGCTCGTTTCCGTCGAACACGTTGGCGTATTGCTCGCGGTACTGCTGCGGTGTGACGAATTTCGAGACGACCGCCGCGATCTCTTCATGCGTCGGCCAGAGGTCCGCGAGACGCACGGGGTTTCCATCCTTGCCGACGCCCAGCGGCTCGTTCGTCAGGTCGATATCGACCCGACCGGCGATCGCGTACGCGACGACGAGCGGCGGCGATGCGAGGTAATTGGCCTTTACGAGGGCGTGGATTCGACCCTCGAAGTTGCGGTTTCCGCTGATGACCGATGACGCGACGATTCCGCCGTCGGCGAGCGCGTCCGCGACCGGCGCGGGCAGCGGTCCGCTGTTGCCGATGCACGTCGTACAGCCGTACCCCACGACGTGAAAGCCCAAGCGCTCGAGGTAGGGGAGCAAACCCGCGTCGCTCAGATATTCCGTCACCACGCGCGAGCCCGGGGCAAGGCTCGTCTTGACGTGCGGCGGTACGGTGAGCCCTTTTTCGCAGGCGCGTTGGGCGAGGATCCCCGCCGCCACCATGACCGACGGGTTCGACGTGTTCGTGCAGCTCGTAATGGCCGCAATGACGACGGCACCGTGCGCCAGTTCCGACGACTCGCCGTTGAATCGAACCGCCGAGCGTTTCTTGAGGGACGCCTCGTCGAGCGCGAAACCGCGATCTTTGATCGGCGCGCGGAGCGTCTTGGCGAATGACCGCTTCATGTCACCCAACCGGACGCGGTCCTGCGGACGCTTGGGACCGGCGAGACTAGGCTCGACCGTCGCAAGGTCGAGCGAGATCGTATCGGTAAAGACCGGATTCGGGGCATCGTCGGTCCGAAACAGGCCCTGCTCTTTGGTATAGCGTTCCACGAGATCGACAAGCTCCGCCGGACGGGCGGTCCGGCGCAGGTACGCCAACGTCTCACCATCCACCGGGAAGAAACCCATCGTCGCCCCATATTCCGGGGCCATGTTGGCGAGCGTCGCACGGTCCGCGAGTGACATCGCGGAGACACCGTCACCGTAAAACTCGACGAACTTGCCCACGACGCCCTTCTTGCGGAGCATTTCGACGACGACGAGCACGAGGTCCGTCGCCGTCGCGCCGGGCGGGAGCGCGCCGCTCAGCTTGAACCCGACGACCCGTGGGATGAGCATGAAGATCGGCTGGCCGAGCATGACCGCCTCGGCTTCGATCCCACCGACGCCCCAACCGACGACCCCAAGCCCATTGATCATCGTCGTATGACTGTCCGTGCCGACGAGGCTGTCGGGCATGGCCACGCGCGTTCCGCCGACGTCGCACGTCGCGACGACCGAAGCGAGGTACTCCAGGTTGACCTGATGTACGATTCCCGTGGCCGGGGGTACGACGCGAAAGTTATCGAACGCCTCCTTGCCCCAGTGGAGAAACTCGTAGCGCTCGCGATTGCGCAAGAACTCGTGGTCGGCGTTTAGACCGAGGGCGGCCGCGGAGCCGAACGCGTCGACCTGCACGGAATGGTCGATCACCAGGTCGACCGGGATCAGCGGGTTGATCTTCCTCGGGTCGCCGCCGAGTTGCTTCATCGCGTCGCGCAACGCGGCGAGATCGACGACGGCCGGTACGCCCGTAAAATCCTGAAGCAGCACGCGCGACGGGATGAACGGCACCTCGCGATCGGTTTCGCTCGCCGCGTCCCACTCGGCCAGCGCGTGGACGTCATCCTCGGTCACGGTGAACCCATCGACGTTGCGCAGCACGCTCTCGAGCAATACCTTGAGACTGAAGGGGAGTCGCTCAACGTGCCCAATGCCTTGCTCGGCAAGGGCACGAAGCCGGAAGATATCGACGTTGCCGCCTGCGGTAGCGATGGTGGCTTTGGATCCGAACGAATTGGATTGGGCGCCTTCGGGCATCTGCACTAGTCCTCTCTTGCCGTGCGCACATCCACGTCTTGCCGTACGCACGTCCACGATGATTCGGTCGCGGTGAAACGGCGCCGAGTATAGGCCCGTCGCGCCCGCCGGTCAAAACGAACGTTCTTCTGACGGCGGTTCGATTTGGTGCTCCCTCACGCGTGAAGCAATGAGCGGAAGTCGACTGGGTGCCACTGACACGCGGCAGCTTGCCTGTGTCCCACGGAGCCTCCAGCGTATTCCGAAATGTAGCACACCCGCCCTCGGGTGTGTTCGCCATGTAGCACACCCGCCCCCGGGTGTGTTCTTCCGGCCCGCGCGTCCCAGCCGAGGGCGGCTGGGCTACAACGGGCTTTGCTATCCGCGGGATCGAAATCGACAAAAAAGCATTGTGGGATCCGAAATCCGGCTAATTGCCGAAAAAGACGCATGAAACCGGACTCGGATCGGGATAGAATAGTGGACCCCTGTTTTGGAAAGAGGAATCGTT
>JADFHG010000415.1 GCA_022567365.1 Planctomycetota bacterium
TCGCCCGCATGATGACGGACGCGGCACTCGCGGAACCCGAGCTCGTGCAGGTAAATCTCGGCCGCTTCGATCATGCGGAGCTTGGCGGATGTCACCGGTTCGCCATAGGGGATTCTGCTCGACAGGCACGGACTTGCCGGCTTGTCGTGCGTCGGGAGACCGAATCGTTCGGAAAGCGCGCGGATCTCGGTCTTGGTCAGCCCGGCTTCCGCGGCCGGCGAGCGCACGCGATGTTCGTCGGCGGCGCGAAGACCCGGACGAAAGTCGCCCTGATCGTCCACGTTGGTGCCGCTCACGACGGCGCCGAGCCCGCGCCGTGTGATGAACTCGGCCATGCGGTCGTACAACGCGGTCTTGCAGAAATAGCACCGGTTGACCGGGTTTGCGAGATAGTTTTCGTCGTCGAACTCGCCGGTATCGATCACGACGTGTTCGACCCCGACGAAGCGGGCGAGGGCGCAGGCGTCTTCAAACTCGGCGCCCGCAAGACTGTCGCTGCGACCAGTGACGGCCACCACGTTTCTTGCGCCAAGCGTGTCGACGGCGACCTTGAGCACGAAGGTCGAGTCGGCACCGGCACTGAACGCGACGGCGACGCTCTTCAACTCTCGCAAAATCGCCCGCATACGTTCGAGTTTGGCATCAAGGGATGGTGCGATCATGGTGGAGTCATTGCCGCGTCGCGGGTGACGCGAGGATCGGCGGTCTGTCCCACTCGCCTTCGATTTTCGTCAATTCGATCTCCTCGAAGAGGATCGCCGGAGCGACAATGCTCGAACCGACCCCCGACGACGCATTATAGACCTCAACCTCCGTGCCCGCCGCGAGAAGCCGTTTCAACGAGCGCGTTTGGATGGGCTTGAACCGCATGCCGCGAATGGGCTCTTCGCGCCCGTCGTCGACGTATACCTTGTACGCCGCGATCGGATTGCCGAGCCCTCCGCCGCCGCTCTCGAGAGAAACGATGCGCAATCCGTACTCGAGCCCCTCGTCTTTGGCGGCTTGGATCAATTCCTGCCGCAACTCGTCGGCGCTCAGTCCGTTCGCGTCGGAGAAATAGAGACAGCCCACGGCGGCGTATGGATCGCCGAACCCGCCGGAGCGGGCGTGGCCGTTGGACCCGTTGATCTTTTTCGTCGGTGCCCGCCCGGAAAGGAGATTCTCGAGGATCCCCTTTTCCACGATCGTCACGCGCTGTGCGGGTACGGCCTCGTCGTCGTACGTATACGCGCCGGAGAGAGCCTTGCCGTCATGCTTGCGGACGGTCGGATCGTCGTAGACGGAGAACGACCGCGGCAGTATCCGCAGACCGAGCTTCTTTTCGAGACTGGTGTCGCCCCATCGTCCGGCGCCGAGCGGGATCGGTCGGGCACAGAGTTTGTCCGCAAGCAGCGCCTCAAACACCCTACAGGCGGCCGCCGGTTCGAACAGGACCGGTCCGGTGTATTGCTCGGGAATCTCGGATTTCGTGGCAACGATCAAACGCTCACAGAGTTTGTCCACGTCCTCCAGGATCTTCTCGATTGGCGGCAAGTCCGCGACTTCGTAGCCGATGTACGAAAGACTGTCGGAAAGGCGCATACCGTCGTCGGCCTGAATCTGGGCGTTGATGTCGAGCTGTACGCCGGTGTCGGCCGTGCGGAGGCGCGTACCTTCGGAATTGACGATAAACCGGTTCAGCGCACCGCCGAAAAAGCGGACCGTTGCGTCTTGGATCGTGGGATATTTCTCGAATCGCTTGGAGATGCGTTTGAGACGACCTTCCCAAAGTTGGACATCGATCGGAATCTCGGCCGAAGGCTCGAGGGCAGTGACGGGTTCGCCGCGGGTATAGTCGTCGGGGCGCTCCTCGACGTTCTTGTCTTTCATGTAGGCTTCTTTTTGGGTCAGCGTCTGGATCGCGCCCTTGTAGTCGCGATCCGTCGCCCGCCAGATCGCATGCCGCAGCGCGGTGTAGTCGTCGTCCAACGGAAGCGACGCGCGCCCCCCGCCGCGCCGGAAATTCGTGTTGTCCAATTCGTACGAACCGACGCGCACGCGGGTGCTCAACGTGCGCGAGCGTCGATCGTCAGACTGGATAATCGCGCCGTAAGACGCCTCGATCCAGAAGTAGACGGCGTCATCCGCCCGATACTGAATGTAGTAGGGGCGCGCGAGGTCTTCGAGTTTCAACTCCGCCAACGACCGATCGAGCTCATCGACCATCGCCTTCATGAGCACGTCGTTGTCCGGCAGCACGCCGTCAGCCGCCCAACCGGGGGCTGGAACGACCAGAGAAACCGCCAATGCCGGGAGAATTCCGAACCTGCGACGACTCATCATGTGTATCCCTCAATGGTTATCGGATCTCGCGCGGTGGACCGCCCTCGGGCGTCGGGCCTCGCGCAACGGATATCAAGCCTACCCGCGACGGAGCGTTGCGTCCAGCAATGTGGCGACATTGGCCGTGCGGTTCGGACAAAAGTCCCGGATGCAACCGTTTCCTTGTGGCTGGCGAACCGGCACGCATCCACTGAGGCTTGGGTGTTGTGGACAAGCGATCTCGTGCGCATGCCCCGGAGCCTGGGGACACGGGCAAACAAGTTTGCCGTTGGTAGCCGATGGCACGAGCTGCCACCGCCTAGCATCCAATCGTACGGGATCCTACCCGCCGGGACCGGCGCAACCGGCGCGCCGGGCAAGCCAGTATCGTGTTTCATATGTCCTGCGACTATGGTTCTTCCCCGAGCCGCGGGCTTCAGCCCGCGCGATCTCACGAATGTCGGCAACGGCAATCCGCACTCCCGAAATCGCGCAAGCTGAAGCATGCGGCTCAGATAGTCGTGATACTTGCGAAACACGGTGACAGCTTGCCGGGGCGGTTTGCTCGATCGATCCTCGTCCATCACTTCCCGCGCGTCGGGCCACGCGAATGTAACGGGTCCACGTAATCGGCGGGGGCGACGTTGCGGTCGGCCGGCGGCGGGTGCGCCTTGAGGATGGCAGCGCTATGCCCGGCCAATAGGAAAAGAACCGCGCAGACGGCGCCCGCTCCAAACGGCACGACGACGCGCAGCCACGACACGGTTTCGATATACAGGAAGACGCCTAGACCGAACAGAACCACGGTCATGGCGCCGCTCACGATCATCGCGAGTCTTCCGCTCTTGGGGTGCTCGCCTTGAAGACCGATTCCCGCCGTGAGGATCCCGACGCCGCCGATCATCGTCGTCAGCAGGATGATGACACCCAGAGCCGTCGCGCGCTGCTCGGAGGCAAGAAAATCGATCCACCGCGACCCCGGATCGGATGCACGTTCGGCCGTCCAACCGGCCAGCATCCCCGCGCAGCACGACCCCAGCAAGAACCCGACCGAGACGACTTGAAACACGAATCCCGTGGTCGTCGCGAAAGCGCGTGGCGAGGGTTCGTTCGATTCCGCGACTTCGGTCGCCGGCTGCGCGGATGCGTCGTCATCCCGGTGCCTTGGTGGTGCAGGCACTTCGGTGTCGCCGCCCGTCGGCACATGTGGCCCGCCGCGGCCGGCCATTGCATCCGCGGGTGTGGCGGGCTTGCCTTGTGCGCCTTCGGGCTGCGGTGTTGGTGGGTCTCGAGTCATTTCGGATCAGCCGGCTTCTTGATCGCCTTGACGATGTTCGAGGTCGAAGCCGGAGCGATCCGTGTCGTCGGTTCCGGCCTTCTCCATGTCGCCGGTCGTCGCCGCGGCGCGTTTTTGCACAATGACGGCGTCGCCGCTGGCGTTGCATTTTCCCGACGCAGTGCGCTCGTGTTTGACGTTGGTCACCGCGTTGGCACCTTTCATGGCGGCGACGGCCTTTAGCCCTTCCAACGCCTCTTCGGGTCTCCGAAAACCGTCCACGAAGAC
>JADFHG010000416.1 GCA_022567365.1 Planctomycetota bacterium
CGGCGTTGTGTGGTGATTCAAGCATATGGTCTCTTTTGCGAACCCCGACCGTAGGGGAGGGGACGTGCTTTCACCGGCACCGGCCAACCGGGTCAGAAAGCTGGCTTTGCCAGTGCCGGGCCAGCTTGCTGTTGGTCAGGCCGCTTCCTGACGGGCGCGGTTCGGATCAGGCCCGCCACCTCAATCCTGAATCACGACATTCGGGCGGACGGCCGAATCTGGATCGCCCGACCCTGGATGAGCGATCTCACTTGCACGACCGCGACCGAGCTATCTCATTTGCCCGACCGTGGGTGAGCGATCTCGATTGCCGCCCTGTCATTCGCAGCGGTTTCGGCCGCCGAAGTTCGCATGCCCCCAATTGGCGCGTGGACGGGTCTGCCAACCAGTTCCATCGCCGCTATAATCGCCGCCGATGACCTCCATCGATTGGACAACCGAGCAGCGCCGAGCCATCGAGACCACCGGGCGGAGCGTCCTTGTCTCCGCCGCGGCGGGTTCGGGGAAGACGGCCGTGCTCGCTCAGCGATGCGCATACCTCGTCGTGGACGCTCCCACGGGGGCGCGCTGCGACGTCGATGAGCTGCTCGTCCTCACCTTTACCGACGCCGCCGCCGCGGAGATGCGGTCGCGGATCGTGTCGGCGATCCGCGAGCGGCTCGCCGGTGATCCGTCAAACGATCGGCTTCGTCGGCAGGTCGCGCTCGTGGATGCGGCCCAAATCTCGACGATTCACTCGTTCTGCCTTTGGATCGTTCGACGGTGGTTCAGCGACGCCGGTATCGACCCGTCGGCTGTCGTGCTTGACGCGGAGCAGGCTCGATCGCTCAGGCGAGAGGTCCTCGAACGCGTCTTCGCCGATCGATATGCATCACAACATGTACCGGACGATCCGCTCGGCGCGGCGGCGATGTTGCAGGATCGGCCGGCGTCGGCGGCTTGCGCTGAATCGGGTGAAGACGCACAGTCCGCCCAATCCGTCGGACGGCGGTTCGTCGCCCTCGTGGACGACTACGGACTCGGCAACGACGACATCATCCGCGATGCCGTTGTCGGGTTGGCGGCGTTCGCCGAATCGCTCCCGGATCCGGACGGCTGGCTCACCGAGGCGGCCCAATCCCTCGCCGACCAACCCGAGTTGGTCGTCGCCGCTTCGCTTGCAGGTCTTCGGGACGAGTTGCTGTGGCAACGCACGCACGCCGAGGAGCTCGGTGTCGCGATCGAATTGGACGATCCCGCGGCGGATGACTATGCGGAGCGGATTCGCCGGTACTGCTGCGCGCTTGATGAATGGGCGGCCGACCTACCGCCGCGTGGCGCCGCGGCGTCGGAGGTGTTGGCGGCGTGCGACGTGCTCCGCGACCGGATCGCCGCGTTTGACCTGATCGGCGCCAGGGCCAAGTCCATTTCCAAAGACGCCGACGACGATGCCCGCGCGGCGCGCAAGCGGACGCAGACCGCGTTCGGACGGGTCAAGAAGATGTTCGACGATCGAGTCGCGCGGCGCTTCGGGCTCTTTTCCTCGGCCGAATGGCTCGATGGCGTCAAGCGGACGGCTCCGTACGTCGCGGCCCTCGTCGAGGTCGTCCAGGCCTTTCGCACCGTGTATACGGCTGCGAAACGGAAACAGGCGGTGCTCGATTTTTCCGATCTGGAAAGGCTCGCATACGGGCTCATCAGCGAACCGGGAGGTTGCGACCGTGCGTCCGAGATTGGACGATCGTTGCAGAAGCGTTTCGCATATGTGCTGGTCGATGAGTTTCAGGACATCAATCCGCTCCAGGAAGCGATCATCCGTCTGGTCAGCCGCGAGTTGGACCCGGATCGCCCGGACAATCTCTTCGCCGTCGGAGACGTGAAGCAGAGCATCTATCGCTTTCGGTTGGCCGAACCGACCATATTCACCGACCGGATGGAGCGCTTCGCCGCCGGCAAGTCCGATGAATCGGGGGAGTCAGGCGTGTCCGGCGGTGCGATGATCTCGCTTCAAGAGAACTTCCGCAGCCGTCCGACCGTCCTCGACGCCGTCAACATCTTGTTTCGCCGCCTCATGCGCCGCGAGCTCGGCGGGGTTGCATACGATGAACGGGCCGAGCTTCGTCCGGGCCGCAAGATCGATGACACAATATGGCACACCGTGGAACTCCATTTGCTGGAGAAGTCGTTCAGCGGCAAGGCGAATGCGCGGTCCGCCGTGGGCGACACGGAAAACGGCGCCGATGGCTCGGACGACGTGGACACATCGGCGGACCCGTACGATCGGGGCGTTAGCCGGACCCTGACCCCGGACCGTTGGGCGTCGATCGATCGCGAGGCCTACCTGATCGGTTCCCGGATCAAGGCGTTCACGGCCGACGAATCGTTCGCGACCGACGGACGGAAGTTGCGCTACCGCGACGTCGTCGTGCTCGTGCGTGCGGCCAAGGTAAACGCCGAGCGCATCGCCACGATGCTCAGCGCCCAGGGAATACCGTCGTATGCCGACGTCGGCGGGTCGCTCTTCGGGGCGTTGGAAGTTCGCGACGTGTTGGCAGCGCTCGACATTCTGGACAACCTCCAGCAGGACATTCCGCTGGCGGCCGTGCTGCGTAGCGGCATCATGGGCGAGCGACTGAGCGAGGATGAACTCGTCGAGATCCGTTGCCTGGATCGAGGCGCTGCTTTTCACGAGGTCGTTCGGCGGTATGCGGAAGAAGGCGGCGATGCGGCGCTCAAGGAGCGCCTTTCCCGACTTTTCGCGCGGATCAGGCGCTATCGCGACGCCGTTCGCCGGCGACCCTTGGCGGAAGTGCTGCAGCGCATCTACGACGAGACGGGCTATCTCGCCCACGTTTGCGGCCTGCCCAACGGCGAGCAGCGCCGGGCCAACCTCTTGAAGCTGCACGAGCGGGCACGACAGTTCGGCACGTTTCGCACGCAAGGGCTCCATCGATTCCTGCGATTCATCGAGGCGCTCGAGAAGGAGGGCGACACCGTTGGGTCCGCGCCCGCGCTCGGCGAGTCCGAAGACGTCGTCCGCGTGATGAGCATCCACAAGAGCAAGGGGCTCGAGTTCCCCGTGGTCTTTGTCGCCGGACTGGGCACCCGTCTCAATCTCGGCGACCGCAGCGGGCGCATCATCTTCGAGCGTCGCGCGAAGATCGGACTGCACGTCGTCGATACCGAGCGGATGATCGAATATCCGTCGGCGGTCCATCAACGCGCCTCGTTGGCCATCGACAAGGTCACGCGCGAAGAGGAGCTGCGCGTCTTGTACGTCGCGCTGACGCGGGCGCGCGACAAGCTCGTGCTCGTGGCAGCAACGAACGGCGCGGAATCGCTGGTAGGCGCGGCCTCCGTTGCTCGACGAGGCCCGACGATTCTGGACACGGTTACGGCCACCACACCGCTCGACTGGATCCTCCCCGCGCTGGCCGGCGCACCCGACGGCGCGGTTCAATGGCCCGACGCGGTGGCACCGTCGCGGCCTGTCTTCGACGTGCGGGTCCACGATGTCGCGGAAATGACCGATTGGTCGATCGACGCGTCATCCGACGTGGATTGTGCCAAGATGCGGCAGGTGATCGCCCGCTGCGCACCGCTTCCCACGGAGGAGCCCATGGCGCCGGGCGATCCCGAGGTCGAAGGCGTGCTGAAACGCGTCGATTACGCGTATCCGTGGCTCGCGTCGGCGTCGGTTCGGGCGGTGTGGGGGGCGAGTGAGTTCAAGGGCGCGTTCGACTACACGCAGGATCCCGACGAGCGCCCGACGCGGAGCGTGGATGCCGACGCAGTCACGCTCTCCGCCGTCAGCACAAGCGGTGCGGCTGCCCGCCCGAGCGACGAAGTTTGGTCTTCATCAGCCGGTGCGGCGACGACGGAACCA
>JADFHG010000417.1 GCA_022567365.1 Planctomycetota bacterium
ACCGCAGGTGATGCGCTCCAGCGCGCGACATCGACAACTGTGCCACATCGTTGGCATACGCACACACGGTCGCTGCTCGCTCCGCTACTCTGAGACCCCAACCAGCAATCCGGCCCAGCCAGCCGGCTCGCCAGCGCCGGTGGCCATCGGACCCTTCCGTTCGGACAAGGCGTGCATTATAGGTCTGCCGCGAGCTCGACACCAGCCGATACACACGGCCGAACCGCCAACAACCCGTGGAGCACCCTGCGACACGGGCCTGGCAAGGCCGGCTTGCCGGGGCGATTGAGGGATACGCCTTGCCGAATTGCGCGTGCATGGATTTTGACCACGACCGCGATGTTGACGCACTTGACTTCCTCGGGCTACAGGTGGCCTTTACCGGAGCGCACCGCGCGAGTTGCCGATTGCTCGGCACCGGTGTGCCATCGGTAACGGTGGACCACTCATCCTGCGTTCCGATGCATGCGATAAAACCCGAGTTGAGTCTGTGGGCCGGAGCATGCGATGGCGCGCCACTGCGCATACGGTGAGCCACCAATCGAGGTTTTTGTACCGACCAATCGCCCCAGTCGCGCGGTACTGTTATCGCCGATGGAAGCCTGAGTTTCACAATGCCGGTGCGACTTCGTTCTTGTTGGATGCTGATGACCGTTTTGCACGAGAGGCGCATCGGTATGCAGGCGCGCGGAGTCACTTGGTGGCATGGGACGTGCTGACAGATATTCGGATCGTCTGCCGATATATGTGTTGGTCCGGCGTTT
Source organism: Planctomycetota bacterium (assembly GCA_022567365.1). Taxonomy (GTDB): domain Bacteria; phylum Planctomycetota; class Phycisphaerae; order UBA1845; family UBA1845; genus JADFHG01. The sequence goes on from JADFHG010000417.1 coordinate 765, forward strand.
GAGATGCTGGACCAAACGCGGTATACTCTTGATCGTCGATAACGAGCGGGCGCCCGTCCCCGGACGCGCATTGGCGACTGACGCCCGCAGCGCAAACGCGATACGACATGATGCGATGGCCGAGAACCGGTGCAGCCGGTCTGCAGGTCACCCGAATGCGACGATGAAACGCGACACCACTAGAATCCGTCATCTCGGCCGTATCGTCTGGGTGCTGATGGCGCTCTCGCACGCGCCGGCGCTGGTTGGCAGCTTGCGTTCGCTGACGTCGGACATGGACTTCGGGCGCCTCGGCGGGTGCGTGGCACTGTCGCTCGCTATGGCATTCTTCGCTCTGAAAACCCTCGATGTACGGTGGCTGCGCTTTCGCATGAATCGTCGCGCTTGGGTCGCGGCGGTGCTGGCAGTCGCCCTCGTACACATCGGACTGGTATCCCCGGAGAACGGTCCCGCGTTTCCCGCTGAATACGCACAGGTCGTCGCCGTCGCACTGCTCGCGTCATGCGTGGTGCCCGTGCGTCGGCGGCACGGTCGTGGCGCATACCGTCCGGGCTCGCAACTGAACGGTTCGGCCTTGTTGCCGCGATCGAGCGACACGGTCTGGTTCGACCTGTTTCGTCCACATTGCTGGCTTCTCGGGGCGCGCCTCTGCTCCTTGCGCGGTCCCCCGCTCTAACCCACCAACATACTTCATGAGACTTCGAGTCCCTTGCGCACCCGCGGGGGAGCCCCTTCACGTGAGCTTCTCGCGGCGGCGCGCCGGTAGCGGACCGATCCGGTTCGCCCGACAAAAGGACCGCTTCAGAAGAGTTGTGGGGAGCAGTTGAACATGCACGCACCTTTTGCGAGACCGAAGCAGGGGTACAACGAAACCTCCGGTACCCATTCTGAATCCACGCGCACGCGCGGGGTTCTCTTGATCAACCTGGGCACTCCCGACGCGCCCGACACGACTTCGGTGAGGAAGTACCTGGCGGAGTTCCTCAGCGATCCCGAGGTCATTCGCCTCCCGTCGGGGCTGGGCTGGTTCGGCCGACCGCTCGGTCGACTCATCGCCCGCTTCCGCGCGTCGCGTTCGGCGGAAATGTACCGCATGATCTGGACGGATCGCGGCTCGCCGCTCGTGGCCATTTCGCGCGATCAGGCGCACGCACTCGAGCGGGTCATGCCGGACGGTTGGCGCGTGTTCTGCGCGATGCGTTACGGGCGACCGTCGATCGGGGAGACGCTGCGCGAGATAGAGGCGAGCGGCGTCGAAGAGCTGGTCGTGGTGCCGATGTATCCGCAATTCAGCGGACCCACGACGGGCACCGCGATGCGCGAGCTGTATACATGCATGAGCTCGAACGGCTGCGCGATCAACGCGAGAGCGCACAGCATGTGGTATGACGACGGCGGCTACATTCACGCGCAGGCCCGGTTGATCCAGGACTTTGCCGAATCGAAGCGCCTCGCGCCGGCAGACACGCACCTGCTCTTCTCGGCGCACGGGTTGCCGGTGTCTTACGTCGAACGCGGCGATCCGTACCCACGACATATTCGGCGCAGCGTCGAGCTTGTCATCGAGCATCTGGGCTGGCCGGCGGATCGGACGTCGCTGGCGTTTCAGAGCAGGTTCGGTCCGTCGAAATGGCTCACGCCCGGGACGAACGACGTCCTGCGGGAACTCGCGAGCGCGGGCGAGCGCAATATTCTCGTGTGCCCCATCAGTTTCGTGACCGACTGCCTCGAAACACTCGAGGAGATCGGCATCCGTTACGCGAAGATCGTGAAGCCGCACGGCGCCGCGTTGCACCTCTGCCCCGCCCTCAACACGTTCGAGCCGTTCATCGACGCCCTGAGGTCGATCGTGATCAAGGGACCGAATCCGATCATGAGTTGGGGTCCGCAGGCCCGACCGCTCCTATCGCGGGCCGCTCCGGAGCCGGCGCGCGTGCCCATCGAGAATCTGGTGATGATCGGGACATCGCTAAAGGGCCGGATCGGCCCGGGCGAGGGACCGACGATTGTTCATACCGACGAGGACGGTCTGCGGTGTGTCAAGCGATCGCAGTGCGAAGTGCCCGCCCTGCTTCGCGAAGCGCGCGATGGTGGCGGAGTGAGCGAGGTCTGGCTCTGGAACACGTGCAACAGGTTCGAGTTCTACGGCTGGTTGAGCTGCGCGGATGACGACGTGGCCCGGGCGGCGACGGTTGATCGGCTCCGCAAACTCCTCTTCCCGGAGCGCCAAACCGACGGCATGGTCGTCAACGTCCTTAGAGGCGGCGAAGCGTGGCACCATCTATTGCGCACCGCGGCCGGTCTCAACAGCCGGCTTCCGGGCGAACGGGAGATCCTCGATCAGCTCGACGCGGCCCACCGGCTCGCGGCGCGGGCGGAGACGACGGGGCCTCGCGCGAAGACGATCCTTGCCGAGGTTCGGCGGATCGAGCAGGAAATGCGCACGGAGACCGGCTGGCAGCGATTCGACGCCGACTACTGCTTTGCGTCGCTGTCGCACGTGGCGCGTGAGTCGGGCATCGACTTCGCGAAAGGGCAAACGGTCGTCATCGGCGGCTCGACAACCTCCCTCGGGGTGTTGCGTACGCTCACCAAGCGGTTCGGCGCGGCGAGCGAGCTACTGACGTTGCTTTACCGGGGCCACAAGAAGGGTGGACAAATCAAACTGCTCCGCAAGGCGCTCCAGCACGGCAAGCGAATTCGTGTCCAGTCCTATGAAGAGGCCCAGGTCGAGCGGGCGATCGCCGACGCCGACGTCGTGATCTTCGGCACCGATACGCGAGAACCGACGCTTCACGGCGACCGGCTTGACCAATTGCGCGACTTTCGGAAACGTCCACTCACGATCATCGACTTCAACACCTTCGGTGCGACGATCGGGATCAACAATGCCGACGGCGTGCGGCTTTACCCGGCCGAGGAACTGGCGACATACGTCGCGAGGTTCGCCGACAACCTGTGCTCGGATTCGCAATTCCGCACGGCCGCCGCCGCCGCGGAGCATTGGCTATCGCGATACGTGCGGACCGGAGCCGCGGGCGATCACGACGACTCGGACGGTCGAGTCTTGGTCGGCTCGGTGTCGCGTGGCGTCCGCGT
>JADFHG010000418.1 GCA_022567365.1 Planctomycetota bacterium
CCGGCTGTTGCCCGTCCCGCAGTGCTCAACGGTCGAGCTCGCCGAAACGCAGCGCAGCGTCGAGCACGCGGCCGGCGAGGTCGGCCGAATCTGCGCCGACGTGGTCGATCGCCTGACGAGCGAGATAAAGCGGCGCTCGTTCGACGTCCTTCCGGAAAGACCGCGCGTCGCCGTATTGAGTGTGGACGTCGCCGCCGAGTCGCTGGCTCAAGCGGGCCGGATCGCCCGAGCCCTCGAAGCGCTCGGTTGGCCGCACGTGTGTTGCCTGCCCGATAGACCGAACCACTGCCACACGGCGGCACGTCTTAGCGCGATCAGCGAGATCGAAGCCGACCTTGTCTTGTTGGTCAATTCGGCCGCGGGCGCGCTTGGGGGGCTGTTGCCCGCGGAGATGCCCGTCGCATCGTGGTATTTGCCGGGTGCGACGATCGGCGTGGATCTCGCATCGCGGACGGGCACGGGAAACGTCGTGTTCGCGGCGTCGCCCGAGGCGTTCGACGCGCTGCTCGAATTCGGCGTGGCGAACGACGCACTGCATCGGTTGGACGTGGCCGGTGACGATACGGTCTTTGCGCCGGCTGAACTTGGCAGCGACGAGCGACGGCGCCTGGGCTGCGACGTCGCCATCGTTTCCGACGTCCCCGACGATCGAGCGAAGGCCCTCAATATTTCGTTGGCGAGCCAGATCACTTTGTGTGAGGCCGTGCGCACGATCGTGGCAAACCGTGCGGATGAATATACCGCGTCCGCCGCATCGGAGATGCTCGAATCCGCCGAGCGGGCATGCCGGACCGAGCTGCGCGAGGCGACCCTGCGGGAGTGGTTTCTGACCCTGATTCGCACGACCATCGCGCCGGCGGCGATCGCCCGCAATACGGCGACGACGCTCCTCCGGCTGGGCGTCCCTCTGGGAATCTGGGGACGAAACTGGCACGGTTTGAACGCGGACACGGATCCTCGCAGAGGAATGATTCCGGATGACGCGGAACTGAACCGTATCTACGCCGCGGCGCGGGTCGTGCTTTTTCCGCTCGCGACCCCGCGGGCGATCCAGAACGCGGTCGACGCGCGCCTGTCCGGCGCCGATGTGGTTTGCCGCGAGCCGGATGCCGGATTCGCGCAGTCGTATCCCAGTCTCGCAGAGGCGGCGGGGACGATTCACTTTTATCGCGACATGAGCGGTTTGACGCGCATCATTACGACGCTTCTTGCCCGAGCGCAGCAGAATGCGCCGGAGACGCGCGTCGTCCCATCGGAATTGGCGGGCCACACGACGGCCGCGCGGCTCCGGGAGTTGGTAGCCGTCATGCGCGCCAGAGGCAATCCAAAGACGGCAAGCGGCGCGTGACGCGACGATTGACGGCGCACTCCGGTCAACACCAGGCGCATGGGCGAAGTTGAACGAGGCGGGTGATCGCGGCGCTTGGTCGACCGAGCATATCCGCCGGAGGCGATTCGCGAATGATCGGTCGGGCGACGTTGGAAACTATATTCCGGTGGAGGTGGCACCTTGTGGTCCATTCTTAACGGCACGTTGGTCAACGCGGCGACGGTCATCGTCGGGAGTGTGGCCGGCTGTATGGTCGGCTCCAAGCTGCCGGAGCGCTATCGCCTGATCGTGCTTCAGGCGTTGGGGCTCGTTACCTTGACCTTGGGCATGGACGCGGCGGTCATGAAGTTCGCCGAAACGACCGCGAAGTTCAGCCCGCCGGGCGCGGGCGGGGGCACGTACGGCGCTCGACTGGCCATGGTGATGATCGGATCGTTGCTCATCGGCGCGCTCATCGGAACGGCCCTTCGCTTGCACGAACGGATCGAGGGCATCGGCTCGTGGATCCACGGGCGCTTCGCGGGAGGCGACGGGCGGCGGTTTGCCGAGGGGTTCTTGTCGGCGAGTGTGATTTTCTGCGTAGGCCCGCTCACGCTGCTCGGTTGCCTTCGCAACGGGGCCAACGGCGACCCCAGCTATCTCTACGTCAAAGCCCTACTCGACGGGTTCTGCTCGATGGCGTTGGCCGCGTCGTTCGGCTGGGGCGTGTTGGCCAGCGTGGCGACGGTGCTCGTCGTGCAGGGTGGTCTCTCGATATTGGCGAGCAGAGTGGCGGAACCGCTTCATCCGCTCTCGGTCGATCTGATGACGGTGGTGGGTGGCGTCGTGCTCCTGGCGACGGGGCTGATGATCCTCGAGATCAAGCGTATTCCGGTGGCGAACCTCTGCCCTGGGATTTTTCTGCCGCCCCTGGTCATTTGGCTCGTCGAGGCCCTGCATCCCGGATTGTTGCTATCGGCGGTGTGCTGACATCCCGACGTCTTGCCTTTACGTCGCGGAGTTTCCTACAATGCAACGAGGAAATGAGCGAAAGGCGACAATCCGATCAGGTCGTTCGATCCGCGCAGGACGATTACGATTCGTTAATCAACGTCTTGCCGGAGACGCCGTGCCCCTATCTTCCCGGTCGCTCGGCGCGCAACGAGGCGTATCTCGCCGGAAGCCTCGACGGCGAGCATTACGAGCGATTGATGGGGCGGTTCTTCCGGCGCAGCGGCGACGTGGTCTATCGTCCGCGATGTCGAGGTTGCACGGAATGTCAACCGCTCCGCGTGCCGGTCGCCACGTTTCGCCTCACGCGTTCGCTAAGACGGGTTTGGGCGAAGAACCGCGAGGTGGCGGTCGACGTGGCGACACCGGTCGCGACGCGGGAAAAGTTCGACATCTTCCTGCGTTACCTCGACCACCAGCACGACGGGACGATGTCGCGTGCGTACGAGTCGTACCGGGAGTTCCTCTACGAGTCCCCGCTCGAAACATTGGAGTTTCGATACCGACTGGGCGCGCGAACCATCGGCCTGAGTATTGCCGATCGCTGTCCGAACGGGCTCAGTTCGGTCTATATGTACTTCGACCCCGACGAGCGATCGCGCAGCCTCGGCACGTTGTCCGTCCTCCATGAAATCGAGTATTGTCGGCGCGTCGGAATGGACTACTACTATCTGGGATATTATGTCGCGGGTTGCGCCACGATGGACTACAAAGCCAGGTTTCGCCCGAACGAAATCCTGGTGGCCAAGGGGTGTTGGGAACCGTTTCGGGAGTGACGATCGCCGCGTGAATCGGTCTCCATCCGCTGATACCGACCTCCGCTCGAGGCAATTCGAGCGGATTCTCATCGTCAAGCCCAGCTCGCTTGGCGACGTCGTGCATGCGCTGCCGGTGTTGCACGGTTTGCGGCAACGGTACCCGAACGCGCGAATCGACTGGCTGATCGCGCCGTTGTTCGCCCCCCTGGTCGAGGGCCACGCGGACATCGACGAGTTGGTCCTCTTTGACCGATCTCGCTATGGGCGCATGCTCCGCAATCCCCGAGCGTGTCGCGATTTCGTCCTGTTCTTGCAAAGGTTGCGCCGTCGCCGTTATGATCTCGTGGTGGACCTGCAGGGGCTCTTCCGCAGCGGGTTCCTGGCCCGCGCCACTGGGGCGGCGACGCGAATCGGCTTTCGCTACGCTCGCGAAATGGCGTGGTTGTTTTACAACCACAGAATCCCCGCCATCGACGGCGACGAGCACGCGGTGGATCGCAATTATCGCGTGTCCCGCTTGCTGGGTTTTGAAGACGTGGCGGTTCGCTTTAACCTGGAGATTGACCCTGCCGCACGTGCCGGCGCGCGTGCCATGCTTCGACATGTGGGACTCGACGACGCGCGAAGCGTCGTCGCCGTCGTACCCGGTGCCCGTTGGGCGACGAAGGTCTGGTCTCGCGGGCGATTCGCGAATGTGATCGACCGGCTGGAGCGGGAGTCCGCGGCGCGCTGCGTGCTCCTGGGCAGCCCCGGGGAAACGGAACTCTGCGGCGATATCGCATCGCA
>JADFHG010000419.1 GCA_022567365.1 Planctomycetota bacterium
CGAGCCGCCGGCCTTCGAGCATTTCCCGTTTCAGTGAACCGAGCCGCGCGCTTCCGCCAAAACCGAGCCGCGGGCTTCAGCCAAAACCGCGCCGCGGGCTTCAGCCAAAACCGAGCCGCGGGCTTCAGCCCGCGCGGTGTTGCAGGACCAGAAGCGTCGCACGATCGCTGCGCCAATGGGCATTGCACGACGGGTCTACCAGCCATCCGCCACGTCTCCAAGCGCCTCGATGTCTCGGTAGAGCAATTGGAATTCCTCCCACCCATGTTGGGCGTTCGGGTTCACCGCAGCCCGCGCACCGGGTAGCCTTCGATCCGTCAGCTCTTCGACCCGCTCCACGACCGCGATTGCCGGAATCGCCTCGCGCGACCCATCGAGCCACAACATTCCACGAAGCGTCCGAACGAGCACCTCGGCCAAGTCCACCTCCAACGCCGAGATGATCGCCTCCCTGCCGGCCGCGTTGAGCAGGCCTTGCCTCATGCCGATCAGCAACCCCTTGAGTTCGCGCTCGCATTGGATCCGCACATGGGCCTTTTCAAACGTCAAATCGCGAAAGTAGTCGTCGCCGAAGAGCGTCAGGTGTTGTTGTGAAATCTCGATGAGCTCCAGCGGATAGGTGTCCAGCGACCGCTCGATGTAGCGCGGCGTCATGATGAGCGGCGCCGCGATCGCGACCTGTCCGAGCTTGGTGCCGTGGGTGGCGAATTCCCGAAGTACCTCGAGGTCCACGGTTTCAAAGACAAGGATGCTCCGCGCGGACTGGCGTTTCGCATCGAACGAACCGGCCACGATGGCGCCGTAAAGCGTGAGTCCCTTCGTGTTGCCGCCGGCGAGATGGCGCACCAGCCCGGTGAATTGCCGGATCGGTTCGCGCATCGACTCGATCACTCGGTCGAGGACTCCATTGTCGGTCGCGTTGACCATTCGTGTCTCCAAGCCGTTCGATTGTCGTTCGTTGTCCGTGGGAATCCGCCGTCGGCGAAACCCCACGAGCGGGGCAGCCTACCCGATGCACGGTGCGAGACCAAATATAGAATTCAAGGCGTTTTGTAACCGAGGCCTCGGGACTTCCCGCACGCCACGCGGGCGCATGACGGCGCGAGGCGAAAACCGGGCTCGATTGGTTCAAGTAAACTCTCGCGTTGTATCGTCCGATTGCTTCCTTGGGACGCGTATGGGTCGTTGTGAGTTTCTGCGACACGGGCATTCGGGCCTTCCGCGCGGCCGGGGCACATTGTGCATCGGCGACGCCGACGCGACAAGCTGCTTGCACGACCACCGTTGTGATGGACGGCCCGACGCTCCCGGGCTGATGCGGGGGGCTTGACGAAGACGCCCGGTCGTTAGACAATGAACCGTCGGAGAGGGTTGGTTTGGCGTGCCTATCGCGACGTCGGTAACGTCCGTGGGCAAACCGTCACGGATTTGCAGGATACTCGTGCCCATGTCGACAATGACGATCGAGACGGACACGCCGCAGGCAAAGGGAAAAACCTCGCGGCGGGCAACGCAACCCAAACAACTACCACCATACCATGTCGTGCTGCTCGACGACGACGACCATACGTACGAGTACGTGATCGACATGGTCCGCAAGCTCTTCGGTGCTGCCCTCGAGGGCGCGTTCGTGATGGCCTCGGAGGTCGATACGTCCGGACGTGTCATCCTCGACACCACGACCAAGGAACGGGCGGAATTCAAACGCGATCAGATCCACGCTTTCGGAAGGGACTGGCGCATCGCCCGTTGCGCCGGCAGCATGTCTTCGTTGATCGAGCCCGCGGAGTGACGGCGCAATTCCCTACCGAAACGCCGCGCTGCGATCGGTAGCGCGTGCCCCGATGGGCCACGTGCGCGTGTAGGCTTGCGAAGAATCTACCCGCCGCGAATGCAACTCCGACTCGGCCCCGCCGACCTTGCCATGTCGTTACCATTTCGTTTGCGGCACAGGATTCGTGCGACGTCCTCGATCGCAATCGAGCCTGAGTCTCAGTTACGAACCGTGCGTTTCCCGGCCGATCGGTCGGCGCGGAGGATCATTGATGATTCCTCGTATCAATTGGCATCTCGACATGTTTTTTTCAGCGGATCGGGTTGATTTCCTGCCGATTCTGCCAAGTATCCAGGATAGAACAACGCGTCCACCGATCGATTTGGATTAGCCGTCAAATGGGCACACCACCAAGAACAGACGACATGCCGCGAGACCCCACAATCAAAGCGCGACCGCAACGTCGGGACTGGTTTGGGTGGCTCCGCTGGCTCATGTGCAATCCGGTCCTGCTCGCCCCGCTGCTGGGCGGTTGGCTCTTGATCCTCGCCTACGCAACGCTTACCTATGACGGTCCCCATTGGCTGCGCTATGTCTTGCTGGCGGCGAGCTTCGTTTGCTCCGCGCGCTACACGGCGGCCGAGGCCCTGAGCAACCTTCGCGCGCGCCGGTTCGACGTCGACATACTCATGTTCGCCGCCGCGTTCGGAGCGGTCATGATCGATCACTACTACGAAGGCGCCTTGTTGCTGTGCCTTTTCGGTCTCGGTACGGCCGGCGAGACGCTGGCGATGGACCACGCGCGACGCGCGATCAGCGCACTGGCGGATTTCGCGCCCGACACTGCGATCGTTCTTTACCCCGACGGGCGCGAACGCACGGTGCCCGTGGAGAAATTGACCATCGGTGACCTCGTCGTCGCGCGTCCGTTCGATCGTATCGCTGCCGATGGTGACGTGATCGAGGGTTCGTCCGCGGTGGACCAATCCGCCATTACCGGCGAATCGCTTCCGGTCGAGAAGACCTCGGGAGACGGCGTGTTCGCCGGCACGGTCAACGGTGCGGGACGCCTGGTCATTTCGGTCAGTCGTCCGTCAACCGAAAACACGCTCGCAAAGATCGTCAGGCTCGTCGAGGAAGCGCAGTCCGCGCGGTCGCCGACACAGGTGCTTACCGATCGAGTTCAGCGCTGGTACGTTCCGGCCGTCCTCATACTCACGGTGGGGCTCATCGTCATACCTTCCCTCCTTAGCGGGGGATGGTCGCTATGGTTCTATCGGGCGATGGCTTTTCTGACGGCCGCGTCGCCGTGCGCGCTGGCGATCGGCACGCCGGCTGCGGTTCTGAGCGGAATCGCACGGGCCGCCCGAGGCGGGGTGCTCATCAAAGGCGGGGTACATCTCGAGAATCTCGGGCGCGTCCGCGTCGTCGCGTTCGACAAGACCGGCACGTTGACTTGCGGGAAGCCGCGTTTGACCGACGTGGTCGTCGTCGATGGTGGCTCGCGAGACGAACTGTTGCGATTGGCCGCCGTGGTTGGACGCGGCACAAGCCACCCGCTTGCCGTTGCAATCGTCGCCGAGGCTGAGACGGCGGGACTGGCGAACGGATCCGCGGAAGCCGTGGAAGAGATGCCCGGTATCGGGGCCGTGGGCACCGTCGATGGGCATCGAGTTTTCGTGGGACGCGCGGCGGGGCTGCCGGATTCCGTAGCGTATCGATCCTTCGTCGAAGAGCACGCGACGATTCTCGCCGCCGAGGGCAAGTCGTTGGTCGTGGTCGCCGTCGATGAAGAGGTGCGGGGCATACTGGCGCTGGCGGACCGTCCCCGCGCCGGTGCCGCCGACGCAATTGCCGAGCTCAATCGCCTCGGCATAGAACGAACGATCATGCTATCCGGCGATCGTCGTCAGACGGTGGCGTCCGTCGCGCGGCACGTCGGCGTGGATGAACACGCGGCGGATCTCCTGCCGGAAGAAAAACTCGACCGCATCGCCGAGCTCGAGAAACAATACGGATTCGTCGCCATGGTCGGCGACGGTGTGAATGACGCGCCGGCGCTGGCACAGGCCACGGTGGGCATCGCG
>JADFHG010000420.1 GCA_022567365.1 Planctomycetota bacterium
CTGCCGCGGGGTTCGACGGCCCGTGCGACGACGGCGACGACTGCACGGAGGGGGACACGTGCGCCGAAGGCGCTTGCGCAGGCGTCGAGGTCGCCGAGTGTTGCCGGGAGGACGAGGAATGCGACGACGATGACCCGTGTACGAGTGATACGTGCTCAGGCGGCGAATGCGTGTTCACGTTCGCTAGCGCCGACTGTGACGACGATGATCCATGCACCGCGGACGACGTGTGCGACGCCGGCATCTGTAGCGGGACGCCCATTGCGGGATGCTGTCAGACGGACGCGGACTGCGACGATGACGACGCGTGTACGGAAGACTCGTGCGTGGCGCAGGAGTGCACGTACAAATCGAGCGTTGGATGCGCGGACGTTGACGGTGTGGCGGTCTTCGACGCCGATTCGGACGGTGTGCCGGACGCATTGGATACGTGTCCCGACACGACCGCCGGCGCGGAGGTCGATGCCGCAGGGTGCGCGTGTGTGCAGCGCGACGGCGACTCGGACGGTGTCGATGATTGTGAAGACGCCTGTCCGAACACGACAACGGAGAGCGACGTTGACACGACGGGTTGTCCGGTGTTGCCGGTCGACGACGAACAAACCGGCGCCGGCGATGGATCGGGAATCGAGGATTCGGACGGCAGCGGGGACGATGACACCGTCGGGGAACCGCTACCGGATGAAGACGGGTCCACGTTGTCGACGGCGCGGCCCGTGTGCGGGTTCTTCGGCATGCTGAGCGGATTCGGCACTCTTCTCGGACTTGGCGGTCTCGCGGGGCGGAGGCGCGCGCGGGATGGGTGGCGCGGTGATTCAGCATTCGGGATGCGTAAACTGATCCGAACCGCGCCCGTCAGGAAGCGGCTTGACCAATGCAAGCACGGCCCCTCCCTGACGGTCGGGGTTCGGATAAGGGGCGATCTGTCCGAGTCATTGCATTAGAGTAGAGTTCCTTATCATGTGGGACCGACTTTCCAGTCGGTCGAACGCGGCAGCCGGGTCGAGAATGACCGACTGGAAAGTCGGTCCCACAAGAACAGGTCGTTCTTCAACAGGCCGGCAGAGGTCTTCCATAAATGGAACTGCTAAGAGCAACGTGTGCGGCGCTCATCGTCGGTGCGGCGGTCGCGGCGGCGGTTGATCGCGGGCCGACCGAGACGGCGTCGAGCGTTGGTCTCGACGACGTAGGCGTCGCGGGTTCCGCGGACGAGCCCGCGCATACCTACGTGGGCACGAAGCGATGCCGCATGTGTCACACGAAACACTACGAGTCGTGGCTCGACCATTCGACGGGTCGATCGTGGGAGGCGCTCAAGCCCGGGTTCGGCAAGGACGCTAAAACGGCCGCCGGTTTGGACGTCGATCGCGACTACACCTCGGATTCGCGTTGTCTCCCGTGCCATACCGTGGGGTTCGCAAGACCCGGTGGATACGTCATTCCGGATCCCGAGGACAGGAAAACCCAGCGGGCGGCAGCGGCGCGCGAGGGTGTCGGGTGCGAGGCCTGCCACGGTCCCGGGAGCGGTTTTGTGGCGGTGATGAAAGAGGTCCGTCGGACCCGGCGAACCTACAACCAAAGCGAGCTGCATGCCGCGGGCCTGCGGAAAATCGGTCCCGACGTCTGCAATGCCTGCCACAACGAAAACGCGATCTGTGTGGCGGATTCACCCACGGGCGAAGGCGGTGCGAAGGCTCTCAGCGTCGAGAACGTCGACTCTCTGAGCGCGCACGAGACGTTCCCCTTACAGCAACGCGAGCGATAGCATATCTCACCTGCCGCGCCCGACGTTCGAGATGCGTCGCCGTCGGGTTCCGCGCCCGATTTCCTTACAGCCTGCATGCTGGGTATGGTGGTGTCCATGGGGACGCCGCACGTGTGACCCCGATTTCGCCAGTGTTGGCGGCCCGATACCCGTGTTGGATCCCGCCGTGTGGAGCCTTTGCCCGTGAGACCCACCGCCTCGAAGGATCGCCATGGCCTCACTGCGCGCGCGATGGCGCTCATTTCGGCGTTGGCGATGGTGCTCATTACACTCTTCGTGTACGGGCGCGTCGCGGGCTTCGACTTCATCAACTTCGACGACAACGTCTACGTATACGAGAACGCCCACGTCCTCTCGGGGTTGACGGCAGAGGGTGTGAAGTGGGCGCTGACGGCGATGCACAGGGCGACTTGGCAACCGATAACGTGGATATCGTATATGCTCGACGTGTCGGTGCATGGACCCGAACCGAGCGGGTTTCACGTGACGAACTTGCTGCTGCATCTCGCCAACGTGGCGTTGCTGCTTCTGGCGCTGCGAAAAATAACGGGCGACTCATGGCGAAGCCTGTTTGTCGCAGCCGTATTCGCGCTGCACCCGTTGCAGGTCGAGCCGGTGACCTGGATCGCATCGCGCAAGGATCTGCTGAGCACCTTCTTCGCGATGATCACGTTGCTTTCTTATGCCCATTACGTGAAGCGCCCGAGCATCGCCCGATACGTTCCGCTGTTCGTGGCATTTGCACTAAGCCTGATGTCGAAGCAGATGCTCGTGACGCTGCCTTTCGTCCTCCTGCTACTCGACTACTGGCCGCTTCGCCGCTCTTCATCGGGCACTTCGGACACGACAGCCTCGCCCCGCACGGTGTTGCCGATGGTGCTGGAGAAGCTGCCGCTTGTTGCGCTTTCACTCGCGGGCGGGACTATGGCCTACCTGGCCCACGCGCGAGGGCAAACGATCGTGGCGGCGGAGGTCGTGCCGTTTTCGTCTCGCGTGGGTACCGCATTCCTTTCCTACGGCTCCTACCTGCGCAAGTCGATATGGCCCGACGATCTGGCCATTTATTACGCGCACCCCGGCAAAGCGCTTTCGATATCGGCCGCGGTCGCGGCGGGCCTGCTGTTGGTCGCGTTCTCGTTGTTCGTGGTATGGCGGGCAAATCGGCATCGGTATCTTTTCGTGGGTTGGTTCTGGTTCGTCGGCACGCTCGTGCCTGTGATCGGTCTGGTGCAGGTGGGCGGGCATTCGATGGCCGACCGATTCATGTACTTCCCGATCATTGGATTGGCGGTGCTTCTCGCGTGGGGTGTGCCGGATGTCGCCGCGAGGCTCGGTCTGGGCCGCGTGCCGCCGCCCGTCCTGGGTGGCGTTGGGTTGATCGCGCTTTGCGTATGCGCTTGGTTTCAAGTCGGCCATTGGCGCGACAGCGTGTCGATCTACGAACACGCGATCGACGTATCGGCGAAGAGCTTTGTCGTACATTCCAACCTCGCCGGTGCGTTGGAGGCCAATTCACAAGAGCCCGGCGTTGGGGCGGTGGAGGCCAAACGACTAATGGTCGACGCGGTCGAGCAACACGAGTTGGCGCTCGAGCGTCGCGACAATGCGCAGCTCCGTTACAATCTGGCCGTTACCATTGCCCGGCTTGCTCGAACGGATCCCGACCCGGCGCTCTTGCAGCGAGCCGAGAAACATTTCCGCAAGGCACTTCAGTATGACCCTGGTCACGCCGAAGCCCATCATGATCTCGGAATACTCCTCTACGGAGCGGGCAAGCTCGACGAAGCGCTTGGGCATTATCTCGAGACCGTGCGGCTCGATCCTGACCACGCGAGCGCGCACAATTCGCTCGGGCTCGCGTATGCACGGACGGCGCGGTGGCAGGATGCGATACGCCATTACGAAGAGTCGCTTCGCATCGCACCCGAGTTTCCGGACACCCATCTGAACCTCGGTACCGCGCTGTCACGTGTCGGCCGGTTGGACGAAGCGATTGAGGAATTGCGAGAGTCAATCCGGATCGACGCGTCGTCCGCGGCCGCCAATTACGAACTGGCGGTTGCGTTGGACCGGTCAAGGCTGACCACCGAAGG
>JADFHG010000421.1 GCA_022567365.1 Planctomycetota bacterium
CACCGATCGTCGACCGTCTGTGGATGGAGGTGCGCGCGTTCGGTCGCTGGACCGACGACGACAGCAACGTTGTCGATCGGCTGGGGCAGGCTGTCTTTTCATACGACCGCTGGTTCTACGGCGTTTCGTTGGGATGGGTCTTCAACTAAAGCTTCGGGCTTAGATGAGGTGGGTCATGCATAGGATCTGTCGCGCGGCGACTGTGGGGCTGATTACTCTTGCGTTCGCGGCGAGCGCACGGGGACAAGGGAACGGCGAAGTGGGTTTCGTCAGTGTGGTCACCGGCAACGGGGCCAAGCGGATGCCCGGCGAAACCGAGTTTCTCGATGCCCGTTTTACATACAACGCCGAGTTCGATCTCGACAACGGTATCGACTATGGCGACAGCATCGTCACGGCGAGTGATCCGGCGTCGGCGGTGCTCGTGATGCCGGCGTTTGGCACGGTGGCACATGTCGAGAGCGCGTCGGTGCTGCGGATCGAGCGACTGACCGACGACACGGGCGTCGTGCCCGCCGGGCTCGTGCTTTCCGCGGGGCGTGCGATCGTGACGCATTCGCAAGACGGTCCGCGGTGGCTCGTCGTGGCAGCCAGAGGGAACGGTGCGGCCGCCTATGTGCTGCTGCGAACCGGGTCGGTGCTGGTGGAGGTCGGCGCGGGTGGGGTCGTTTTCACGGTGATCGACGGAGAGGCCCTGTTTTTTCCGAACGACGTACCCGGTCGCGCGCTGATCGATGCTTCAGGCGACCCCGTGGATCCGTTCGGGCAGACCGTGCGAGCGGGGCAGCGCATCGGGGCGGGCGACACGGCACCCGTGGATGCAGCAGGTGCCGATAAGTCGGCACGCGCGCGCTATGAGTCGGACGTCTTCGCATTCGCCCTCGCCCATGGCGGGGCATGGCTCGTCCGCGCGGAACAGGGCGATTTCACGCCCGTTGCGTCCGAGGCGGGGCAGGCGCAGCGGCTTCTGAGGGCGGAGATGCTCCCCGAACTGAAATTCGATCAACCAAGGGCGGTCTTCGTGGCGGCTGCGCCGCGACCCGCGACGTTTCAGGTCGTGCGCGCGCAGGGGAGCCCGGCCCGCGAACTCATACAGTCAGGTGTGCCGACATCGGTCGTTGTGGGTCAGCGCTTTCGTACCTCGCGCGTTATCGGCGGCCGGAGGGGGTTGAGAGCCAACCAAAATGTGGAACAATTGATTCGCCTACCGGGTAGGTAATCGGCTATGATACTGGTGCCATCGGAGGGACGGCGACGCAGTCACAGTTATCGCACGGACGCTTCCATACGGAAAGAATACAGACGACGCGCGACCTAGGCGGAAGAAGAAAGGAAGGTCTGGAGATGATGCACCAACGTTTATTGGCGGGGGTAACTGGCTTGCTTGCCGGCTTGGCTTTGTTCGTATCGGGGTGTCCCTCGAGTGCGCCGACGCTGACGGGACCCGATTCTGAGCCGGAGGTCACACCGCAGGCGGTTGATACAACGACGGGTGTTGCGCTTCCGCGCTGTGCGGATGACTTCTCGGCAATCCTCTCCGCCAATCGCAGTGTGTTGGTGCGCGATAGCCAGGATCAGGGCAGCGCCAAACTGACGATCGAGGCCACGTGCGATTCGACCTATGTTTGGTCGCACAATGCGCCGGACGGTTTGCTCGATGTCGTGGACGACACGCCTGCAGCCGATGGGACCGCGACCAGCACGTTTGAGATCACCGGGGTTTCCGGCGACCCAGGTGCGATCGGAACCGAGGTGCTCGTCACCGTCGAGGCCACCGCGGCCGGGACCGGCGCGCGGGCCATCAGATCGATCAGCCTCCTGATCCTGCGTCCCGACCAACCCCTGACCGTCTCGCTCGTGCCGACCGGCGGCAATACGTCGGTGCCGAACAACGCGATCACGCTTACGGCGGAGATCAGCGGCGGCGAGCCGTTTGTGGAAGAGGCGGGCAATTGCCTGATCTGCGACGATGATGATGCGGTACCCCTAGCCAACGGGCTTCCGTATTGTGTTTGCTGGAGTGTTACTGAAAGTGCGGGCATCAAGGACGCGAACACCAAACTGATCGAAGACGATCCGGACGGTGACGCCCCGCTGACGGTGGGTGAGCTCGACAGTCCGGACGAGACGACGACCGCCACGGCGACCTACGCCATACCCGTCGCCACCGGCTCTCTCCTGTTCAAGATCACCGTGTCCGACGCGAGCGGAAGCTCGATCACGCGGGACGTATCCGTGTCCGTCAATTCCGCCGCCTCCCTCGTACTCGTCGCCTCCGCGGCCGGGACGACCGTCGCGCCGGGCGACGAAGTCGGGTTGACCGCGTTCGGTGTGGGCGGGGAGGCCCCCTACTCGATTTCAATGACCGTCTCGCGCAGCACGATTTGCGGCGACCTCGAGGCCGCGGACGCCGTCGCGGACGAGGATGACGAAGATGATTGTTCCGAGAATCAGCAGGCGGCGCCCTCCACGACGGTGACTTGCGATTCCGTCGGAGCCGACGAATCCTGCGAAGTAACCTATCA
Organism: Planctomycetota bacterium; assembly: GCA_022567365.1. Classification (GTDB taxonomy): domain Bacteria; phylum Planctomycetota; class Phycisphaerae; order UBA1845; family UBA1845; genus JADFHG01. The sequence goes on from JADFHG010000421.1 coordinate 2,526, forward strand.
AGCTTCAAGCACGAACGTGGGCAACGACATCGTCACCGTGGAGATCGAGGATGCGGTCGGCGCGAAGGCCACTTCGACGGTGGCGTTGATCGTCGCGTCCAACTCCCAACTCAACGTTACGGCATCGGCCGATCCGACCCTGATCGAACCGAACGATGAGAGTATCATCACCGCGTCGATCACCGGCGGCAGCCGCCCCTATACCGTGTGCTTCGCGTCAAATGACGATGATTTGGGAACACTGACTGACTCGCTTTCCAATTGCACCCTGCCGGATTTCGGCAACTGTACCTGCGGTCTGGACACCGGTCTTTTGACTGAAGTGATCGTGCGGACCTATCAGGCGAACACCGCCGTCGGAACCGACACCATCGAGGTGTTCGTGACCGATAGCGTCGGGGCGACGGACACGGCGTTCGTGTCGATCGAGGTCGCTTCGGCCGTACCCTTGAGCGTTACCGCGGTCGCCGAATTCTCGGCGGTGGGTCCGGGAAGCGAAAGCCTGATCGAGGCCACCGTTTCCGGCGGCGAGCCTCCCTACAGCGTATGCTTCGAGCTCGAGGGCGTGAGTGGTGCCGATCTTATCGATCCGGGCAACGAAGACGACACCAGTTGCGTCGTGGCCACAATCGAGGATCTCGATTGCCTGAGTGTGCCGACCGCGGGCGGCTGCGCGGCGCGCGACTACCTGGCTCCGTCGAACCAAACCGGGTCCAGCACAATCAAGGTCGGCGTCGTGGACGCGGTCGGTGCGATCACATCCGGCGTCGTCGTCATCCTTGTCTCGACGGAGGGCGAGGGCGGCAACGGCCCTCTGGATCTGGTTGCATTTGTCAACGACAACACGCTTGTTCCCGGGCAGCCGACCGACTTGACGGTCACCGCGAATGGCGGTGTGGTAGGGACGTACCAGTTCCAGGTGACGAAGGATTCGGACACGCTCGAGCAATTCACGCTGAATGCGTCGCTTGATCAGGCGACGTACGAAGTGGGCGAAACGCCGACCCTGACATTCACGATTGCGGGCGGCAGTGGTGATTTCCAATTCGACGTCAGGCGAGTCGGTGCGCCGGATCCCGCGCACGCCAATGGTCCGACGACGACGGGCGCCGCGGTGGCCCTCGAGGAAATCGTCGCGACCGGTGTACTGGATTGGATTGTGACCGTAAACGATGTCTCGGACCAGGTCGAGCGATCGGCGATCGTCTTCGTCAACGCGGTCGATCCGGGGCACGCGGTGGCGGCGAGCGCATCCGCTGCGGACGCAACGGTCGCCATCGGCAGCGGCGATCCGGTGAACACCACGATCATCACGCTGACCGCAGACGCGG
>JADFHG010000422.1 GCA_022567365.1 Planctomycetota bacterium
GTACCGCCTCGCGACTTTGCGAGGTGCTCGGGGTGGAGCTTCGCCCCGTCCGGATCAAGAAGAAGAGAAAGTAGATCAGATCATGGCAAAAACGGCCAAGGGTTGTGTGTACCGCCCAGTGATAACACGATTGCGGAATGGAAAGCGAATCCGGAAGCGGGGGCGATTCTACTGGGCCAAGTACCGCGGCGCCGATGGCCGGGAGGTGCGGCGGGCTGTGAAGCTCCCCAACGGCGTCGGCGTGGCCGACAAGGGGGTCGCACAGGAACTCCTCCGCAAGACGCTTCGAGGCATCGAGCGCGAAAGCGCGGGGCTCACGGATCGGTTTACGGAGTCGGCCACATTGCCGATGCGCATCGTCCTGGCCCGATATATCCGATATGTCCGCCGCGGGCGAACGGCAGGTCGTACGCACATCCGGCAGGTTCTCGGATGCATCAAATGGGTGATAAACCGTGTCGACGTTCGGAAACTCGCTGATTTGACTGAGGACCGGATCGACAGAGCACTCGGTGCCCTCTCGGACCGCGGTCGATCGCCGCGGACGGTCAACGTATACCGGCGTTGCCTTCACGGCCTCGCGGAATGGGCGGTCAAGATTGAGCGGGTTCTCGATCGTAATCCGGTGGCAGCGGTTTCCCGCCGCGATGAGCGTGTCGATACTCGCAAGGTACGCCGCTCACTGTCCATCGAGGAGGCGCGACGGCTGCTCCAATGCTGCGGACCGCGATGGCTGTACTACGCGGTCCAGTTGTGGACAGGTCTTCGTGTGGCCGAGGTTCTGGCCCTCGTGTGGCGTGACCTCCACCTTGACGGTGATCGACCGGCCCTCAAGCTACGTGCTCAGACAACCAAGTCGAAGCGAGCGGACGAGCTACCGCTGCACCCCGATCTTGTGGTGGCCCTCACCGAGGCAAAGCCTCCCTTCGCTACGGCTACCGACCGGGTCTTTGCCAGCGCACCGACCCTGCGGACATTCAAACGGGATCTCGAGCGGGCGGGCATTGCTTTCTGTGACGACGACGGGCGAACGGTGGACCGCCACGCCCTCCGCACGACGTTCATCTCGTGGCTGGGTCTCTACGGCGTGGATCCGCGTGCTCAGACGATGCTGGCGCGCCATTCGCCCGTGGGCGTCACCTTGCGACACTACCAAGACTTTACGGTCTTTGACTTGTGGGCGGAGATGCGTAAAATACCTGGTATGAACGAGTTGGTATCGCAGGCACAGCGTGCGACAGGTACATACGACGCGAGGGGTGTTGTACCGGGCGTTGTACCAACTGGCCGCACATCCACGCACGGCGCTGCACAATCCCGCAGTGTGGCTTGCAAAGGCGCGACCGCCGGTCAAGCAAGAAACCGCGCTTTCCCAAGGGAAAAACGCGGTCTTGGGGCCTCTACGGCTATCGGGGCGACAGGATTTGAACCTGCGACTTCCTGCTCCCAAAGCAGGTGCGCTACCGGGCTGCGCCACGCCCCGCGAATCCCAAAGTTACCACTGACCGCGTGGCGAGTAAAGCGTGTCGCCGAGTTCCCATTCGCCGTCTCCCCGACGCCCTCGGCAGACCATCGGGCAACGACCTTTCCCGGACACGGCACTTTCTCCGAAAGGACGACGACACGGGTTAGCGTATTCCCCCCTTCTGTATGCCCGGCCGCGGGCTGCCAGCAAGCTGGCTTTGCCAGGCCCGCGCGGTTTCTCGCCGTTCGCGGCGTTGCGAATGTCGGTGGATTCGGCCTACGAAATCGGGAAATGCTCCAGAGCGGCGGATCTGCGGCGGGGTCCAAGCACTGCCAGAGCCCTTCGGGTAAGCGCCTTGGCGCATAACAATTCAGCGCTGACGGGATCCGAATAGACGCGAAATCCGAATACTCGGCAGCGGGACGTGGGTCTGCCGCGACTCGAATCTGTCGCACGGCGCGAGAGATTGGGAATGACCACCGGCGGTGTCCACCGGTCGCTCGGGACGATAGGGCAACATCCGGGCGAGCCACGCGCGCGCCAATCCGGTGAACCCGCTCGACTCTCGATTGCGGGCCGAATCCGTTTCCGTTTCCACCTTGCCGATTTCGACCTCGTCCGTCTTCGACGGTTCTTCGTCTGAAACGTCGGGGTTGATCGGTCCGCCGCGCCTGGAGATGAGCGCAAGGTACTGCGCCACCAGCGCCGTTGTCGGGCCGCCGAGCTCCATCGCCCGGCTGATATCCCGCGCGGCGTTATAGTAGTCACCGTTCTCGCTGTAGTACTCGCCCCGCGCGGCAAATGCATCCGCGTTGTCGGGCTCCTGGTGCAGGACGCGTGTCACCTCGGCGATGGCCGCGTCGAGCTGCCCGGTCGCCGCATAGACAACCGCGCGGCCGAGAATCGCCACGGGCAGTTGGGGCACGAGATCGAGTGCGCGATCAAAACAGGCAACGGCCTCATCCATGAGCCCAACGTCCGTAGCGGAGAGCCCGTATAGCGTTTGCGCCCAGGCCGAGTTCGCGTCAAGCTCGACGGCGCGCGCGAAATGGTCGCGACTCGCCGCCGTGTTTCCGCTGAGCATTCCCGCGAGACCGCGCCATAGATACCCCACAAAACTCGCGGGACGCAACCGGACCAGGAGGCCGGCGTCCGCGGCCACCGCGTCGTACTTGTGCTCGTCGAGCAGCAGCACGGCGTGGAGCTGCAGGGCATCAAAATCGTCCGCGTTCGCGGCGAGCAATTCATCGACCAATTGCTTCGCGTGCGCGGGGTCGGTCGCGCGCTCGTCGAACGCCGTCCGCAACGACTCTGGGGGCACGCTGATCGATGTGTTCCCCGGCCCCGCGGCCGCAGCCATATCTGCGTAAAACTCCACGGCGCCTCGACGAGCAAGACCGGCGGCGGTCCGCACGGCAGCGGCGTTCGCGCCCTTTCTTTTCGGCTTGTTGTTCGCCTTCGCCGCCGGTTCGTCGGATCCCATGATTCCTCTAACAACGGGGGGGATCGCCTCGGCGCCGCGAAACAACAGCGCGACCTCAGGCGGCAACGAGCTGACCAGATCCAGGATCTCATTGGTTTCCTGCTTCGCGGCCTCGGCCGCCGCGGTCTGCTGGCGGACCTCGGTTCGCGTCGTCCAGAGGGCCCAGCCAAGGGTAGCTACAATGATCGCCGCCGTGGCGCCAGTAGTCGCCGCGAACGTCCCAAAGGGATGTCGCCGTGCGAACTTTGCCGCTCGAGTTCCGGCGCCGTCGCGGCGCGCGTGAATCGGACGTTTCGCCAGGTAGCAATGAAGATCGTCCCGCATCGCCGACGCGGTCTGGTATCGGCGATTTCGATCGCGCGCGAGCGCGCGCAAGCAGATCGTTTCAAGGTCGACGGGGATGGCCGGATTGTGCACTCGCGGCGGCACTGGCTCAGCGTTTACGATCTTGCTGATGACCTGCTCCCGGGTCTTGCCGGGAAACGGCGGAGCCAGCGTCAGCCACTCGTACATGGTAGCCCCGAGCGAATAGATATCCGTCCGGTGGTCCACGTTGGCCGAACCGCCCGTAATCTGCTCCGCCGACATATAAAGCGGCGATCCGAGGAACTCGCCGGTGACCGTGACACCGGGCTGCTCCTCGAGCCGTGCGAGTCCGAAATCGGCCACGCGAACTCGCCCGTCCCGCCCGAGGATCAGGTTCTGCGGCTTGATGTCGCGGTGGATCACGCCGTGCTCATGGGCGTAGGCAATCGCATCGGCGATCGTCGCGATGTGTTGGGCGACGGACTGACAATACTCCGCAGCTTGATGCGGCGCAGTCGATGTTTTTCGCGAATCCGTGCTAACTACGACGGCGGAATCATCCATCACGGATTCGTCGGGGCTCGGGCTGACGGTCGAAA
>JADFHG010000423.1 GCA_022567365.1 Planctomycetota bacterium
CAGCGGGGTTGCTCTTCAGGTAGGCATAGAGGCTCAGGCTGTCCTCGTACCCGCCGCCGGGTTGGGGTTGCGAGTACGCCACGTCAAACTGCACTCGTCCAGGGGCGCGCGGCCGACCTAATGACGCAGAGACATCATCCCACGCGGCATGGCAAGCAGACCGATATGCACCACAGAGAGCGTCGGTGGATGTCTGCAGGCAAAGCTCGTAAGTGCTCTCGCATACTGCGGACAGTTTCGCGCGGATCAACTCAGTCCGAGCGGCTGGTGCATCCAGAATTGACGAGGTCCTATGAACTAACGGATCCCTCTGCACAAACCGCCTCAGCGTCGGATGATACTGCCTCGCCCGATTGTGGTAGCTGCCGATCTCGGGTTCGTAGAGCAGCCCCTGATGCGCGAAGACCTGCTCGACGCCGGAGTAGCGCCGGCCGGGGTGGCGGGCGAGGCCTTGGTCGAGGGCGTCGAACTTGGTGGCGTCGGCAGCGTCGTAGTCTCCGTCGAAGTCGAGGTCGAGGATGCGGCAGGCGCCGGCTACCGTGCCGGTGCAGGTCACGCCGGGGAGGCCTTTGTCGGCGCCATCCACGTCGCCGTCCCCGTCGCGATCGCCGTAGCTCGTCTCCTGCTGGACCACGAACTGCCCGTACGGGTTGTAGACGTAGCGCTCGACCACGCTACCGCCCAGGTCGGTCAGGAAGATCACGTTCCAGTTGGCCCCTCCGGTCGTTCGCTTCGTGCTCACTCCCTTCGGGCGGGCCGCGGGCCTGATGCGGACATCCATGTCCGCTTTACCGATGGCGGCCCGCTCCCGATCGCTCCGCTCACCCTGGTGGACGTAGAGGTCGCCTTTGTCGATCCGGCGCATCATAACGATCTCGTCGATGTAGCGGACCCCGCGGACGATCTGCTGAACGACGTTGCTACTGCCGTCGCGGGTCTCGATGATTCGGCCGGCAGAGGCGCCGGCCGCTACACTATCATGGAAGTATACAGTGATACCGTCATGATCGCCAGCATTTGTGACGACGCTCACGCTCCCGCATTGGTCGCGTCCACTCATCCAGCGATTGTGTGGCATGCCCAAGCGAAGCGCAGGCATGTGGTACGACGATCAAACATGCCCGCGCCTTCGGCTTGGTGCCACCCGGCCGGCGGGTTGGCCCGTGCCGACCGACTTGCCGGCAACCCGCGCGATCTCTCGACGTCGGTCTCGTTGTCGCTGTTGAGGTCGCCGTTGGCCGGAACGTGGACGGAACGCTGTAAAAGCTCAACCTGAAGGAAACGGTATAACGACTATCCATTCGGCCCCGTGAACGCGGACTCGAAACCGGCGAAATCGCTTAGATCGACGTCGCCGTCGAAGTCGCGGTCGAAGGCGTCGAGGCATTCGCCGAATGGGGGGGGCATTCCCGGGCCGGAAAGCTCGAAGCAGATCGCGAAAAGCCCGTAGTCGTCAAGATCGGTGTCGCAATCGTCGTCGATGTCCGTCGGTGACGGGGTAGCAACGTGGATGTCGATTTCACTTGTTCCGGTCAGGAGAGAAGCCGAGCTTGTGACGGTCAGTGTCACCATATATGTAGCGGGCTTCTCGAACGTGTGCGTCACCTCGGGTCCGTCCGCCATCGCAGCGTCGCCGAAATCCCATTCGTAGGTCAGATCGCCGAATGCCGGGTCGATGGACTCGCTCCCGTCGAACGTGACCGTAAGCGGTGCGCATCCGGTGAGGGGTTTCGCGAGGATCACGGCGATGGGCGCCTCGCTGATCTGCCCGTCCACCACCCACACGGGCTTGCTTACGGCGGTCCGGCCCGTCGTGGTAAAGACCCAAGTGTCGCCGAGCGCGAACTCGCGCGGCGCGCCTTGGTCGGGGCAGACCTCGTCGGCGTTGTCCGGGGTGCAGTTGGTCAGGGTGAACGTGACCTCGCCGCCGATCGAGGTGTACGTGCCCTCGCCGGTGATCGGGTCGGTGAACAAATGCGGCCAGGGATCCTGGTCCGGATCGTCGGGGCGCGGTCTCGGCTGAGTCAGCGAGCTGGTGACCAGCCAATCCTGCACGGCGTCGGTCTGTATGTCCACGAGTTCGATGGTCCACGTCTCGAGACGGGCGCCGCCGCCCTGCCTCGTGATCAGCCAGAACGCCGTCAGCGGATCGAGCGGGAGTTCGACCGGGTCCGACAACGTCAGCGCGAGTCCGTCGGGGCTGATCCCGGCGATCGTTCGCGTGACCGGGTGGGCAAAAGCCGGCAGGCCCGCGAGTGCAAAGCCTGCGTCGAGTCGATCGCCGATCTGCACACCTTCGGCCGAAAAATCGACCGGAATGCCGAGTTCGTCGAAAGCGATGAACGTTTCGGGGGCGGGCAAAAGGCCGATCGCGCCGGAGGTGATTAGCTCGGTGGTGTCCACGTCATCGACGGTGAGCGTGCCGTTGCCGATGTCGTAGCGACCGCTGCGCGGTGTGGTCGCGGAGGCTTCCGCGCCGTCGTCGTTTGCGCCGGGTATGGTCTCGGCGAACACGTGGTACGCCCCGTCCGGGAGTCCCGCGATGTTCCAGTTGACCGAAACATCGAGTGGGCCGGGTATGTACTTGCTCAGCGCGGCGATGAGGTTGGCGCCGCCCGGATCGATCGCCACGTCGTCGGGATCGTCGGTGTAGAACACCCTCATGGCGGTGGCACCGAAGAGGTCGTTCGCATGGGCATGCACCGTGTACAATGTGATCGGTGGATCTTCGAAGATGGGCACCGACGAACCGCCGGGCGGCTGAATGAACCGCATGCTCGGAATCGTCGTCGGGATCCAACTCAACGAAAGCTCGATCGAGCCGGCGCCGTCGGGGACGATGTCCGTGATTTCCAGTCCCGTACAACGATTGCCAATGGGCCAAATCGCAGGGGGCACGCTATCACAACCGAAGTGCGTGTTATTCGTGCTCCCCGGCCAGGGGTCGCCGTCGTCGCCGCAGCTTACACCGTTGCAGAGGTCGTCCAGCCCGTCGGCGGCGATGATGCGCGTATCGCAATCCCCACAGATACCCTGCGGACAGGGTAGCCCAGTAATCGGCCTATCGGAATAGAGGATCAGCATCCCCTCGCCGGGCATGTTCTCGTCGAACCCGCGGCCGGCCGACCAGAAGTAGTAGGCGCCGCGGTACGGAGGATCGTCGGGCAGGAAGAAGACACTGTTGTCTCGCACAAACTCATATGGCGGCAGCGTCAGTGTCGTATCGACTCCTGGGATGAGAATCGTCGTCAAGTCGATGGGCTCAATCCAATCCGTGCAGGACAGCTCCTTGAAAATTGGCAACGGGTGGACGAGGCCGCCACCGGCCATGATGTCCCAGTTGCCGATCGGGCAGTTGATGGTCGGACCGGGCGGGCCGTACACGTCGTAATCATAGGTATCGGGGAACCACTCCCAGGTGTGCATGTATTCGTGGGCGGCATAGGCTGTCTGGAAATGCTCGTTGGGGATAAGGATCTCACCAACGACGTCCAGACCGATGACCAGGTCGTGTACCCACAGGCTCCAGTTGATCTTGTCGGGCTTGTCGGGATCGTGGGGGAACGTGTCCTCCGGGTCGGTGATGTCTTGTGTGTGGATCGGGTAATAGCTCGGCGCGAAGGGAAAGTCGCCCTGCCTGTGTGCACCGTCCGGTAGGAGCACGATACCCGAGAGCACACCATTCGCGATCGCGAAATCGTCCTCGTCAAAAGGGAAATCCGCAAACGGCGGCGGCAGCAGCGTAGCAAGCACGCCATCCGGACACGTCACGCGCTCGAGGGCAACCGCATCGACCCAGTCGTCGAAATCGATGAGACCATCATCAAGCACGGCTATGCAGT
>JADFHG010000424.1 GCA_022567365.1 Planctomycetota bacterium
CGCCGCGCCATGACCTTGGCTGCGACGGCGACCAAGCGGTTCACGTCGCCCCTTTCCGTACCATCGGCCGTCAACCACGCGAAGGGAGGCACGAACCGCGGGGCGATGCCGCCGCACATGACGTTGGCGGCCGTCCCGATGACCGCGCCGGTCGGAATCGTCGTGTTGATCGCCGTTTTCACGTGGTCGGCGATGATCGCGCCGAAGCACATACCGCCGGTATCCACCGGTGTGCCACGAATCGGCACTCGAACATTTCCGTACGTGTTCTTCAAGTCCGAGTTCGTCGTTCCCGCGCCGAGATTGACCCAACTGCCGACGTAGCTATGGCCCAGGAATCCCGCGTGCTGTTTGTTCGAATAGCCCATGATCACGCAGCCGTCGATCTCGCCGCCGAGTTTGCACATGGGACCGAACGAATTGCCGCCGTGGATCCAGGCGTGCGGGTTGATGCGCGTGCCGGGGCCAATATAAGCCGGGCCTTCGATCACGCAGTGCGCACCGATCCGCGCGCGTTCGCCGATGAAAACCGGTCCCTCGTCCGCGTCAATAACCGCGGTCGGGTGAATGCCGGCGCCATTGCCGATATGCACGGATTCCGCGGCGTCGATCAATACGGTGCAGTCGTGCTCGCCCTCGCAACCGGCGTCTTTCGGCGACCAATCCGCCATGAGTGCGTCGCGCAGCCCGCTTACGAACTCCCACGGATAACGCACAAGCATGCCGTCCGCATTTGCACGCGGCACTTTCGCAAGGGCCGTTGCAAACGACTCGCGATCGAGCATGACGCCCGGATCGAGTCGCGCCGCGAGCGCTGCGTCGCACACGACATACGCCGCCTCACCTGCTATTTCTCCAACGCAAGGGGCGCTCGCCCACTCAACCGGACCCTCCATGATCCAACGGCCGTTGACCAGCACGGTGGCATCGTCTGCGGCCCCGTTTGTCGGCAGGCCGCAGCGCTGAGCGGCGACGTCGCCGATCCAATCGCGTGTCCATAGGCCGCTTATCGGCGTTTCCAGACGCTGGGCCGCGCGATCGACCAGAACCTTCCTGCCCCAGCGCAGCTCGAACACGGACCGCCAGTATGTGAGCGGCAGCAAATCTGCCACCGCAGCGTCTTCGAAGAGCACGATCTTTCGGGTCATGGGTTCAGTATATCACCGTAGGCACGATCAGGCGCCGATTGCGGAGACGCGAGCACCAACGGTTTGCCCTGGGCCTGTTTGCCCGGCGCTCGGGCCGCAAGAATCGAGGCAGGGACGCAGGCAGGCCTATGACCCGGCACCTAACAACCGGCGTCGGCGGGACAACCAGGCGCACGACCGCGCAGCAAAAAGGGGCCTGCACGGTTGTGCAAGCCCCGTTGCTTGCGGTCTCAAGGGAGCAACCACCGCAATGCCGCTGGGGACATTGGACAGAACCCTCGTATAAACGGGGGTCGCTCGGAGCCGCTCGGACCGCCAACCTCGAATGGGGTCGGTACGTCGTTCAGCGGTTCAACGGGGCAACCCTGGGTTCTCTTATCGGTTCAGCCAATAATCATCCCCTTGCGAACATGGCAGTCGCTCGCGGTGAGACACATACAAGTATACCACCCGTTTGTCGGCGATGGAAATGCAATCCTCGCTTGTGAATAAAACCGTCTCGCGGCGAATCGGTACGCGAGGCGCCGCCGAGGGCATTGATCGAACGGCGACCGGTTCACCACCGAGCCTCGGCCACTCGAGATGCGGACGCTCCGAAGCGCAACCTACCGCGAATGCTGACTTTGTGGCTTTCCCCGCGGACCACGGCACGGACATACGCAGCGCTCACACAGGATCGGGGTGCACGCGCAGGATGGTCCACGCTCGATCTTCCGGTAGCCATGAGACCATCCGGTCATCCCCAAGAGCAAACCTTTCACACAGGAGACGGGCGTTCGACGACCCGGTCCGAGCCCCAACGCGGTCCACGTTGACGTGCGGACGCGGACGGGATAATGTGCCGCTCCGCGCGAAGCGCCGCGCGCTCCCTTTGTGATTTGTGCGCGGGGTACCGCTCGGATCATTGCCGGTCTCGGCGGGAATGGAATTGGACCCGGGTTTTGCAGAGCGAGGTCTCGATCATGGCCGACGAACACGACTCGTCCCACCGTCCGACGTTCTATGAGGCAAGCGGTCTGCCGCAGCTCTTCGGCGTGCTCCGCCTGACGCTTGCTCCCTCGAAGCTGTTGCTCGTCCTCGCGGGCATCTTCGCGACGTTTGTGCTCGGCGGTTTGCTCGATTACGCGTGGGTGGCAACTGGTCACGGCGTCTCGGACACCGCGATCGGCTCGTCTTTCACATTGACCCGGTCGGGCGCGCTTACGGACGCCGAAGACGCGGCGCAGACGTACGGTGTCTTCGAGGTTTGGCGGGTGCATGAGTGCAACGCAATCGCCGGCGTACTTGGGTCGATGGTGCGGCTATCGCCGACCGCGATGCTGGTCGAGGCAACAAGGGTCGTGCACGGCGTGACTTGGATGGTACGTTCACATCCGTTTTTTGCGCTGCCGTTCGGTCTCGGCACGCTTCTCATCTGGTCGTTCTTCGGCGGGGCCGTGTGCCGTATGACTGCGGTCAAGTTCGCTCGAGGCGACGACATCGGGTGGCGGGAGGCCTGCGGCTATGTTCGCAAGCGGCTGCTTGGGGGGTTCTTTCTCGCGCCCATCGTTCCAATAATCGCTATTGTCCTTTGCTTCGTGATCCTGATTGCCGGTGGAGCGGCGCTGCGCATCCCGGGCATCGATTCCTTTGCATCACTGTTGACGCTTCCGGCCATTCTCGTCGGGTTCGGCATCACGTTTCTCGCGTTCGGTCTTGCTCTGTGTGGCCACCTCTATTGGCCCGCCATCGCGGTCGAGTCGTGTGACGCACTCGACGCAGCGTTCTCCCGGAGCGTCAACTACGTCCTGTCGAAGGCGATCAGGGCCGTCCTCTACGCCCTCGTCGGCGTTGCGTTCGCAGGCGTCTGCTGGTCGATCGTGTCGGCCGTCACGTCCGTTTCGCTTATGACCACACGGGCCGCCGTCGATTTCGGGACGAGTTATTGGCAGTACGGCGGAGAGGGCGCAGCCGGTACGAAGCTCGCGGCGCTGTGGTCGACGTCGGGCGCGGGTGGGCTCCATTCCTGGCCGCAATGGGACGCGCTCGACTGGTGGGAGTACCCGCCGGCGCTGTTCACGGGCGTGTTCGTCCTTTTCGTCATTGGATTGACCTGGTCGTTCCTGGGCGTGTTCTATTTCAATACGTGTACGACCATCTACTTCCTCTTGCGCCGTGACGTCGATGGCATCGACCTCGAAGACGTGTATTGCGATGACGATGACGAATCGAGTCTGCCGTCCGACACGGCTGGCTTCGGTTCTGACACTGCGCCTGTCCAAACCGATGATCGCCACGCTGATGCGTCTGAACCGGTCGTGACCGCGCCCGTTGGATCGGAACCGGGCTCGCCCGAACCGGTTTCCTCGAAGCCGGGCACCTCGCTCCCGATCCTATCGGAGGCACTGCCCCCGGCGGAGGCGACGGGTGTTGGCGAAGCGGACGATTCCGACGAAGGCACGGACAACGACGAGCGTGATGAATTGGACCGGTCAGCGGACGAATCTCGACCGTCGGACACCGACGAATCACGCGATACAGGCGACGACCATCCGAAAACTGAGCGGCACGAGCCAAGCCAAGCAAACGAGCCCGCCGACGACGAAGGCGATTCCGCGGTCAGCGGCGACGAGGGTGCGCCACAAGCCGGAAAGGACAATGACGGCAGCAGGAGTGCGTCCGAAGAAGGAAGGGATGGCCA
>JADFHG010000425.1 GCA_022567365.1 Planctomycetota bacterium
GCCTGGCGAGTTGCCGCATGATGCGATCAGGATAATCAATACGCACAGAGCGGTGCGGGCCGCGCGTGCCGTGATCGCGATCACGGCGGCGGACGCAATCGCAGCGACGGATTCGATCGCGGCGGCGGACGTTTCAGGGAAGACACGGGCTGGAGCATTTCCCGATTTCGTATGCCGGAACCACCGACATTCGCAATGCATCAAACGCCGAGACATCGCGCGGGCTGAAGCCCGCGGCTCGGAAGACAGAAGCGGGAAACGCTCGAGAAGCCCGTGCCACACGTTTTTCAACGGGCCGCGAGCGTACGTCCGGCGTCGGCGTTGATTGTCCACGCGGTGTCTCACGGTGTCACCAACTCCATCACTACCCGAAAGCCCGTGTAATCGGTGGCACGGCGATCGACGGCGAAATTGCGCTGCGACGATCGGCAGCGCACCGCCGGCGAGTAATACGCCCCGCCGCGGTAGACCCAATACTGCTCGTCGGGCGATGCATCATGCGGCAAGAGTGCCACGGGATAACGCGTGTCGCACCACTCCCAGTGTCCACCGTGCATGTCGAACAAACCATAGAAATTGGGCATCCGCCGGGCGGTGACGTGCGGCTCCGGCGAGCCGTTGCAGTTGGCGAAGTATCGCGCGTACTTGTCGTCACTGCCGAAGCAGAATCGACCGGTCTGCCCGCCTCGACAAGCGTATTCCCATTCGTCCTCCGTCGGCAGGCGATAGCGGTGGGGCGGGTCCGCGGTCGCGCCGCGCTGCGTCAGGTATGCGCAAAACCGCCGGGCCGCGCGCAGGGTCACGTAGCCGCACGCCGCCGCCGGGCGATCCGCCTCGGGCAACCCGCGCACGAGCGATGTCATATTGCGCGCGATCCGGCGCTCATTTTCCAACGCGTCGGCGTCCGCGTCCGGCGCTTCTCGAGCCAGGAATTGCTCGAACGCCTCCCAGGTCACCTCGGTCTGTCCGATGAAGATCGGCGCGACCGCGACGCCCTCGGATGGTCGAACCTCATCGGGCCATCGATCGGGATCCGATGGGTCCGAACCGCGGCGAAAGCTATCGCTCGCGGGAAGCTGCACATACGTCATGAGCGAGATCGGATCCACCAGCAGCGCGGATCGCGCATCCGTCTCGACCGATCGACCGAGGCGCTTCGCCGCCCACGTTGCCGCGGCCACGACCCCGGGCGCGGTCGCCGCCTCGAGCGCCGCAATGCAGGCTTGGCCCGATTCATCGTCGGACGGATCAGCAAGCCGACCGAGCAGGCAAAGGGCTACATATTGCTGGCGATCGGTGCCGCTTGCCGCATAGTCCCGCAGGCTAGGGAGAAGATCCGCGGCCGCTGCCGGCGGCATGTCGCAAAGCTCGAGCCACTCGCCGTTTTGCCAGAGAGGACCACCATCGACCGAAGACCAGAATCCGTCTTTCGTCAGAAAAGGCGCGCCGCGCGCTCCGACGACGCGATCCGCATACGATCCCGAGACGACGTATTCCAAGAGGCTGTCCTCGACCCATGATTGGACCCGCTGACCGCCCGCGGCAACCTGCGCGAGGGCGGCCACCGGATCGTAGACCAGCGCCGCGAGCACCTCGCCGGCGGCGCGCCGATCGCGCTCGCTCCGCTGCTTCAGCATGGATTGGGTTGACGCTGCGATCAGGAAAACCACGCCCGCCGCAATGCCGATGGGCACGCGACGCCTGCGGATGAACTTTCGCAGAATATACGTCCCGCTGTCGCGTTTGGCCTCGATCGGTTCGCCCGCGAGGAATCGCTCGAGGTCGCGGGCCAGTTGGTCCGCCGATTGATACCGCCGCTCGCGCGACTTCGCCAGCGCCTTCATGACGATCGTATCGACTTCGTCGTTGACTTGGCGGCGCTTCGCGCTCGGTCGGCTCGGCTCGGCCGTCATGATCCGGTCGAGCACGTCGCGGACGTTGCCGATCACGCGATATGGATATTCGCCGGTCAGCGCGCGGTAGAGCATGACGCCCATTGAGTAGACGTCGGTGCGGACGTCGATGTCGTGATGCTCCGCCGTGGTCTGTTCGGGCGACATATAGGGCAAGGTGCCCATCACCTGCCCAGGCATGGAGAGCAGCAAGTCCGCCGGTTCCCCTCCAGCTTCCGGACCATGCACCTTGGCCAGACCGAAGTCGAGGATGTGCGGCTCGCCGGTTGAATCGACAAGGATGTTTGACGGTTTGAGGTCGCGATGAATGACGCCCCGCCGGTGGGCATAGTGTATCGCGTCGCACGTCTTGACGAAGAGCCGAAGCGTGTCGCGCACCGAAAGCGCCCGTTTGGACACGTACTTATCGAGCGGCTCGCCGTCGATGTACTGCATCGCGAAGTAATATTGCCCGCGTGCGATGCCGCTCTCGAGCACGGTGACGATGTTCTGGTGCGAAAGTAGCGCGGCGAGTTCAACCTCGCGCTCGAACCGCCGCCGCGCCGTCGCCGACGCGAACGCGCCATCCAACAGCACTTTTAGCGCAACCTGGCGTTTTGTGGATTCCTGGGTCGCCAGATAGACGACGCCCATTCCGCCGCGCCCGAGTTCTTTCAACAGGCGATATTCGTCGATGGTCCGCGCCGCGACGGCTGCGAGCCCATCGCTATCGTCTGATAACGGGGCCTTCGGAGCGGAGTCGCCGGCCAGCGCCAAGCGGCTGTCCGAGTCCATCACGCGGCGGACCTCGGCCAAGAGCCCATCTTCCGCCGGGGTATCCATGCACCGTTGGCAGCACACATCGCAGTGTTCCATGTGTGCTTCGATGGCGTCGGCCTCCTCGTAGCAAAACGCCTCCGCGGCTTGCCTGAGCGAAGTAACATGGTCTTCAGGGAACAGATCCGGATGACGACCGACGAATGTCCCCCACGTTGCCCACGACGCGGCGAGAACTGTAGCGCTGAGCGCTAGCTCCGTCGCCGCGATCACTTTGTGTGCAAGATCCAACCAGCGAGCACGGCCCTCTGTGTCCAAAATGAGGATGTTCTCGACAACGCCGCAGTAGTCAAGGAGGTTTTCCGGTCTTATCGCGTCGGTCTTGAGAAGATCCTCGAGCCCCTCGCATAGAATGGACAGCAGCGAAGGATCGTTCATCTGACTTGCCCAGGTTGCGGCTTCTGAGTATCGCTTCCCCAGGTTCCATTCCGTTCGCACATACTCTTCGCGACGCTGATGAAACTGGACACGGCGGCCGGTCGGCGGGGCGACGGCGATCGTTCGCGCTATAGCGTCTCGCACGATCTCGCGATCCCGAATCACGGTTGTCGGCTCCGTCTGAATCCTCCCGTCGGTACCGAGGCACATTAGCGTGCGAGCTTGTTCGAAATAAGCGGTCCGTGCAAGAAGTTGAGTGGCAAGGCTTGCATCCTCTCCCATCCGGCGCCTGACGAAGTCCTGTATCGAAGGATTATGGAACCCGACATAGGTCTCAGTACTCGATCCTTGTGAGCGTGTGAATGACCCGTCCAGCTGCTTGAGCGCATCAATAAATCTCCACCTAATTGCGCCGGGCGCTTCCGTAGACCGAATCTGGTTGTTCTGCCACGCTAACTCAAGTTGTCCCAGCTCAAAGGCATCGACCACAGTCCCCAAAAGGTACAAGATCTGGCGCGCGTCCTCGGAAATCTGGTTCTGAAACGCGTGCAACCATACTTGCTTTGGATCATCGAGGCTCGCGACGAAAAGATCCGGATAGTCCGCGGCCGCCACGCCCGCTACTCCCATGCCCTCGGTCATCCATTCGACAACACGTGGGCTGTAGGCGGGGTGATCGATCACTTTCTTGTATCGCCTGCCGCTCAACAGGGATTCGAC
>JADFHG010000426.1 GCA_022567365.1 Planctomycetota bacterium
GCCGCCGCGTACGAACCCTCCCTTGAAGGGGGCTGGCGACTATTGCTCGACAAGCCATCGAATAATGGGTGCGACACGCAAGCGCTAACCTGCCCGTGCCGAGCGTGTTTCGAACACAGGCAAACAAGTACGTATTTAGCGGTTTTTCCGCCAACGCACGGTAGTCGCGATGTAGCGTCCGCCCCCCGTGGCGGACGTAGGTGGGCGAAACGCTTCCGAACTTCTACGGCCGGCGCGGAGGCGGACGCTACGTGCTAAACACGTAGGCACATGAGTTTGCCCATGGCACCCAATCGAATCCCATCCCTTACTGCACGCGTGACGAACCACTAGCGTCTTCGGTATCGCTCGAGCAGATCGAGGATGCGGGTGATCCTCAGCGGCAAGGGCGCTTCGATTTCGATCGGCACTTCGCGAATCGGGTGGGTGAAGCGGATCCGACGGGCGTGCAGCGCCTGGGTGTCTATGAGGGGCTCGCCCGCGACGGCGGACTCGTTGCCCGTTCGCCCCTCGGCAAGCTCCTCTTCGGTGACCGCGGGACCACCGTACATCGTATCTCCCAAGATTGGATGGCCGATCGACGACATGTGCACGCGCAACTGATGCGTCCGCCCGGTCTTGGGGAAGAGATCGACCGTCGTGAACCCGCGGTATCGGGTGTTGACGCGATACTCGGTGACGGCTTCCTTGAACATCGCCTGTCGCGGCGGCAGTTGGGTCGGTAGGACCATCCACTCGGTCGTTTTCGGGTGGGGCGCGAGCGGCTTGTCGATGATGTCGCCGTCGAGCGATATTTCGCCGGCGCAGATCGCGAAGTATTGCTTCTTGATGGTACGTCGCTCGAACTGGAGCGAGATTCGCCAATGGGCCTCGTCGGTCTTGGCGATGAGCATGACCCCGGTGGTGTTCTTGTCCAGACGGTGCACGATACCAGGGCGAAACGGATCGCTACCGCGGCTGAGTTTCTCGGCGTGGAAGGCAATGGCGTTCGCGATGGTGCCCGTTTGGAAACCATGCGCGGGGTGACACACGATGCCGGCTTGTTTGTTGATCGCGAGCAAACACTCGTCTTCGTAGATCACATCGAGCGGCAAGTCTTCAGGGATGAGGCTGTTGGGCATCGGCGGCGGTAGGGCGATCTCGATCAGGTCTCCCTTGCGCGGTTCGTAGCTGGGCTTGGACGCCTCGCCGTTGACCGTGACGAGCCCCGCGCGGATGTACCGCTGGATCACGGTGCGCGAGATACGTGGGAAACGGTCCCGAAGGTATTTGTCGAGGCGCGTGTCGACGACCCGATGGCTGACGCGCAGGCAGTGGTTCGACGCGACGTCGCCCCGCCCTCGCCCCGCGGTTTGTCCGAAGCGCCGTCGGTCCTCTCCAAGACCGTCTCGTCGTCAACGCCCATTTGATCGCGAACCCCGTACAAATCCGCCGGAAGCGCCCGCGAATCACGCGCCGCCCTCTACAACCGACGGCGACCACGGGACGGTTTGAAGTGGCTGCCCAGCGTTTTTCGCGGCAGTTTCCTACCCGCCGCCTCGGTTGACGAAGAGAACACCGGAGCGGTAAACCGAGAGAGCACCGGCCTGGCGGGCGCCTTGTCTGGATCCTCTTCGGGCGGCGGGCGCGGCACGAAACCGTCTACCTTGCGCTCCGGCACCTCACGGTTGATGAGCATTTCGACGGCCGTCAGCAGGTGCCCTTCCTCCGACGTGACGAAGGTGATCGCGACGCCCCTATTGCCCATGCGCGCGGTGCGCCCGATCCGGTGGATGTACACCTGCGCGTCCGGGGGAATATCGTAGTTGATGATGTGCGTGATGCTGCTGACGTCAATCCCGCGCGCCGCCAGGTCGGTCGCGACCAGCACGCTGATCCGTTGCTTTCGGAAGGCGTCCATCACGCGGTCTCGTCGCCGTTGGTCGAGGTCGCCGTGGATCTCCTTCGCGTTGATCCCGGCGTCGTACAGTTTCTTGGAGAGCTTCCGCGCGGCGTGCTTCGTATTGCAGAACACGATCGCCACCGGCGGTTTCTCCTGCGTAAGGAGCATTCGAAGGAGGTGGAACTTGTCGTAGCGCTCCACGGACATGTGGGTTTGGTCCACCTCGTCCACGGTGAGACGGTCGCACGAGACATTGACTTCCACCGGGTCGTGCATGTATTGCCGCGCAAGCCGCTTGATCTCGTCGTCGATCGTGGCCGACACGAAGATCGTCTGACGCTCCCTTGGCACCCGACCGAGGATCATGCTGATGTCGTCGCGGAAGCCGATATCCAGCATCCGGTCGACCTCGTCGAGCACCGCGAAACGGACACCGGAAAAGTCCAGCATGCCCCGTCGCATGAAGTCGATCACGCGACCCGGTGTCCCGACGACCATGTGCGGCTTCTTGCCGAGTTGGTGAATCTGGGTGGCCATCTTCTGGCCGCCGTACACGGCTACGATGTGCAACCCGGCGTGCACCGCCAGTTGCCGCAGCATCGTGGTCACCTGCACCGCGAGTTCCCGCGTGGGTGCGAGGCAAATCGCCTGCAGCCGCTCGGACGGCAAGATTTGCTGGAGTATGGGTAGCCCAAACGCGGCGGTCTTGCCCGTCCCGGTGCGTGCCTGCCCGAAAACGTCCTTGCCGGCGAGGGCGACAGGAATCAACTCTCGCTGTATATCGGATGGTTCGGTAAAGCCGATCTCGTGGATGGCCTTCAGGAATCGCGTTTCGATGCCGAGGTCGGCGAAGGCTTGTGGTAGGTCAGGGTGTTTCTGCATTCTGAATCGTTGTTTCCGGTTTGCCTCTTGTGACTAGACCCACCGTAGTCGAATCGTGCGCGGTTGTAAAGCCACGGCGATGGGCCTCTGAGTCGCCACTTTCGCTCTGTCATCCACCTGGGTTAGGCTTGGCGCGGCCTTCTCGGCGTGATTGACGGTCGGTCAGGCGTTGTCCACTACGTCTGCGCGTTTCCCACGCAACACTCCTGACGGGCGAGTACGGCACCAGCCGTGATCGGATGAGCGGACGCCGGCAACGCGCGAGCCGGACATCGTGCAAAGTTCTTGCAATGACGACGCGGGCGGTGTATGCTGCCGTGTCCGAACGGCGGATGCCGGAGACCGGTCGGAACAGCAAGATCCTAGGATAGCTAGGGTGTCTGGCGGCATTATTAAGGATTTCAACATGCGATACTCCGGAACTTAGTCATAGAGGGAGGGCGGCCGGTTGACCCCGACCTTCGGGGCTTCGGCGCGCCTCCTATGTCCCGTTCGGCGTTCCGGCCGCCCGTGTCCGCGCGGGGCGCACCGGTCTTAGTCAAGGCGTAGCCCGCCAAGTGCATGGCTCCCGCCGAGGCGCGGACACGGGTCCGGCGGAGGACGGATCGAAGCCCAGGGAGGGGAACGGAGGGGAGTGCGTGTTTACGCGGCCACAAGGCATCGCGCATGGGAACTTGTCCCAAGAAGCATGTGGGACCGGCTTGACGAGCCGGCTTGCTGCGCCAGCCGGTTGCAGCATCACCAAAGCCACTCTTCGCGTAGGTTCCAAGCTGCTACGCGATCCTAAAGCGGCGGCGATGGCCGTCTCGCTGGTCGTGAGCGCCTTGCTCACCGCCACAGCCCTGCGGTTGCCGGACCATCACTGGCTGGCCTGGATCAGTTTTCTCCCATTGTTCGTGGTCGTCCGATCGCTGCGCCCGCCCGCCGCCGCGCTGGCCGGCGGGCTTTGGGGCGGCTGCCTCTACGTGTTCTGCTCCGCCATTCCAACACCTACGGTCGACACCGTGGCATCCGCGATCGCCCCCGCCCTCCCCGCCGTCGGCCTGTCTGC
>JADFHG010000427.1 GCA_022567365.1 Planctomycetota bacterium
CATGCTCCCGCAGGGCTTCCGCGACCGCTTCGGCCGCCCGACCTTCGTGGTCCTCTCCGTCCGTGAATAGAAGCAGGATTCGCGAAGCCTCCGCCGGCGACGCCTCGAACAGCTCGGTGGCCTTGTAGACGGCTTCCCCGAGATCGGTCCCTCCGCGCGGCGCGGCACCGACGTAGAGCTGGTCCAGCTTTGTATCGAACGTGATGTGATCCGTCGAAAGCGGCATGCGCAGCGACGTCGAGCCGGCGAACGCCAAGAGCGCGAGTCGGTGCATGCGGTGAAAGGCCGGACGCTGCACGAGCTGTTGGCGGATTTCCCTTTTCGCGCGCTCGAAGCGATTCGGCTCGACGTCGCGGGCGTACATCGATCGCGATACATCCAACGCGACAACGACGTCCACGCCGTAGACCTGCTGCTCTTCCAGTACGATCCCCCACCGAGGCCCGATGATGCCGACGGTGATCATGAAGACGGCCGACACGATAAGCCCCGCCCGGATCGCCGGCTTGATCGGGCTTAGCCCCGCCGCGAGCATGGGCACCAGACTCGCCGATGCGAATCGGTTCAGCGCCCGGCGGCGACGATGCATGCCGTACAGGTAAACAAGCCCGGCGACGGGCACCGCGGCGACCAACCAGATGAGCGAAAGATCATCGAACGGCAATTCGCCGACGTCGGTTGTCGCCAGCAGAAGCAGCCCGGTGAGCACCATTGCCAATGGGACGACAAGCACGAGCATCACCCATGTGGACATTGGATGGAGTACGGGGCGCCTCATGGTATCCGCCGAAATCTCGTGTTTACCAGTAACAGTTCGGTCATCACGAGCGCCAGGGCTACGATCATGGCGGTTCTTGCGCCGCGGATGTTGTCGCGGTACGTGCGTTCGCCCGTCGTGCGGCGCTCGAGCTTGTCGATCTCGTCGTAGATCGTGACCAGCGATTCGGTGTCCGTCGCGCGAAAGTATTTTCCGCCGGTGATGTCGGCGATCTCGCGCAGCGCGCGCTCGTCTACCGCTTGGCGCCGCTGAAACAGGAACCCCCGCCGCAACCGATTGGACCGCCGGCTCGAGCCCACCGCGCCGATTGTGTAGATCTTGACGCCTAACGTGGCCGCGAGGCGTGCGGCTTCGATCGGGTCCGGCGAATCCGCGACGTCCCCGGGCGGGTTGTTGACCCCATCGGTGAGCAGAATCATCACACGGCTCTTCGCGGCTTCGGCGCCGGGCATCCCCGAGACCGCTTGCTTGCCGGCTCGACGAAGATCATCCGTCGCCAGGGTGATCGCGTCGCCCATCGCTGTGAACGAGGCCTCGGCGTGTTGGAATCGGTGCTTCCCGTTCACCCAACCGGGAATCTCGGTCTGGTCGAGCACGTCCACCAGACTTCCGTGGTCGCGGGTCAGCGGACACGGCGTATCCGCGTACATCGCGAAGGTCGTCATCGCGATCAAATCATCGGGCCGGCCTGCGAGACCGCTCGCGCCCAAGACGAAATCGCGAAAGACATTCTTGACCGCGTCGAGCCGCCGGACCCAGCGCCCGCCGGATTGAAAGTCCAATTCCTCCATACTGCCTGAGACGTCGAGCACCATTTGGATGGCGATGCCCTCGGCCTTGTCGCGATACATACCGCCCATTTGCGGGCGAGCGAGGGCAATCACCAGAGCGACGATCGCCAGTGTTCTCAGTAGCGGTATGACAAAGAGCGCACGCATTGCCCAAGACCGACCGAACCAACGGACCGCACTGAGCGAGCTGAATCGCACGCTCGGTCGGCGCACGACGCGCGCCATGATCCAGACAAGGGGGACCGCGGCGAGGAAGCCGACGCACAACCACGCGAAGCCGGGGCCGGGGGCAAACCGCTCTGACAACCACTCCATCATGCGGCGCGTTCCTTCGTCGATGTGCCGAGGCCCGCCGAATGCTCAGCTCGGTCGACTGCGCCGTCGCCGGCGCGCTCGCGCGTTTGTCGCACGTAGTCCCGCGCTGCGTTCATGGCGCCGTCGCACTCGTCCGTCTTCGGTGTGTGTCCGGCATACTTGACCATGTCGCACGCGCACAGAAAGTTGATCAGCAGTTCACGGTGCGCTTGAGAAAACTGCGCGTCCTTTGCGATTGTCGCGAGGAACTCATCGGTGGTCATCTCAGGCGCCGCGACGCGATACCGTCTCTCGCAATACCCGCGCACAATGTCGCAGACCCGATAGTAGAACTGTTGAAATTCGCCCGTCGCCACGAGGTTCGTCGCGGCGAGTTCGTCCAGGCGAAGGTCGGCCCACTGATGAGCGGGCACGATGATCGCGGCGAGAATGCGCTGGCGGCGCAATCGACGAATGAGCAGTATGACCGCGACGATCAATATGGCGACCACCGGCACCGCAACGGCGGCCCAACGCTTCCATGGTCGCGGAAGCTCGACGGGGTCAGGGGCGGCGACCGTCAGAAGCTCTTCCTCGCTCGGCACCGCGGATTGCGGCGCGGTGACCGTGATGGTTATCGTCTCGGTCGTCAGCTCTTCCTCGTCCAGCGATGGGCGCGACGCGGCGCTGTTGTCGCTCGATAGCAAGGCACCGTCGTCGGTCTCGCGAAGATCCAGAAACGCGACGGTGGCGGGCGGAAGCTCATACTCCCCTGGCAGGACGAATTCGATTTCGTAGTCGTACGCCCACCGCAGCCTACCGTCCTGCGTCGGTCGCCGCTCTTCGCTCGCCGCCTCGACGGCGCGAAACTGGAATCGCCGATCACCCTCGGCAAGAGATGCCCGGTAGTCACCTGGTCGGATGGTGACGCCCTTTTCGGCGACGATCTCGACGTGCAGTCGCAATCGCCGCGAAATGTCGATCTGCTTGCGATCGGCCTCGAGCACGAGCGTCACCGGGCCGCGCTCGGCGCGCCGCTCGATGGGGCGGGCCTCGGCGCCGAGTGCATCCGACTCCCGCGCGCGGTCGCCGCCGCATCCGAACACGATCATTGGCAACACGCCCATAATGATGGTGCGCCGGACGAGAGTCCGGCACAAAGGCACTGTGTCCCTTTCGTGGCATCGTGTTCGGTGCAGCGCATTCATGCTCAGCGGCGAAGCTCGCGTTTGTGAAAGTATCGAACGAGCGGATCGACGTACGGCTTATCCGTCCGGATGTCGATCGCCTCGAGATTCATCTTTCGGAAGATCGCGCGGCGGGCTTCGATTTCCGATTGTCGCCCGGCCGCGTATCGGCGGCGGGATCGCTTGCTCGAGGTATCGACGATTGCGACCGCGCCGGTCTCGGCGTCTCGCAGTTCGACCATCCCGACGTCGGGCATCTCGAGCTCTCTCGGGTCCGTCATGACGATGGGAATCAGGTCGTGGCGGCGCCGTGCCACGCGAAGGGAGGTTTCATAGTCATGCGTCAGAAAATCGCTGACGAGGAAACAGACGGACTTGCGCTTGGTCACTTGGTTGAGGAAGTTGACCGCTTCGGCGATGTCGGTTCCCCGACCTCGGGGTACGTAATAGAGAAGTTCGCGGATGATCCGCAGCACGTGCCGGGTGCCCTTCTTGGCCGGTACGTATTTCTCGACCTCGTTGGTGAAGAGAATCAGCCCGACCTTGTCGTTACTTCGAATCGCCGAGAACGCCAGCACCGCACAGATTTCCGCGGCGACGTCGATCTTGAACTGGTCGGTGCTGCCGAACATGCCCGATCGGCTGACGTCGACCACCAGCATCACCGTGAGCTCGCGCTCTTCGCGAAACTTCTTGATGAACGGCTCGCCGTATCGGGCGGAGACGTTCCAGTCGATCGTCCGCACGTCGTCGCCGATTTGATA
>JADFHG010000428.1 GCA_022567365.1 Planctomycetota bacterium
CTGACCCGTTGCCGGTGCAGGCGCGGGATGGCCGGCAAGGTGGCTTGGCCGGGGCTGTCTTCCCTTTTCCGTGATTACCCCAAATGACCGCCACTTTCGACAAATGTTGCGACACTTCGCTACCGTCACACCGTCTCCAAGGTGGACGGCGCGTCGTCCTCCAGCCCGTATACTACTCCGACACATACCACTCCGACACCGATCATCTGAACACTGATGAATCATGTTACCCTACTGTCGAAGGAGCGCGATCTGTGTATGTGTTCAGTCATTCGGTGTCGGAGTAGTAACAAGTGAACACGTCAGTAGTTTCATCGTTCCGAATTCGCAGGCAATCGGAGTCATACCTGTTCAGATGATCGGTGTCGGAGTAGTATGTCCCTCGCGATCCGCTTGCCTATCGTCGTGTATTCTTCCCCGCCCACACGGACGGGCATGGCAGCGATCAGATCGAGAGCCCTCTTGCAACGGTTCCGCCACGACACGACCGGACGAACCGGAACGGCAGTCGAGCGGCGTGCCTGGTAATCGTGTTCAAGCTCTGCGAGTCCGTGTCTCGTAAACGACGGGCGCTGAACGGTGCGAAGTTGCGGCCGGAGGTCATCCTCGGCGTTCGGTTTGTTGATGGAGAAACAGCCGAGAAGGACGCCGCCTGATCAACGGTCATCAACGGAATTTGGCAATAGCTCGCCGCGCGGCTGCGAAACGGAAGGCTTCCGCGTAGTCAAAACCTTGACGTTCGACCTGTTTCTCGGGACAATGATCCTGTTGGTGTTGGGCGCACTTATGGGCGCAGTGGTGTCCGAGAAGGGTGTCCAGGAGCAAGGGATCCTGCGGTTGTTACCGGATACACGCCAAACTCCGGTAATCTAGCTATGAGTGCGTCCTAAAAGCCCCTCCCTCATGGTCGGGGTTCGGAAAGAACCGGGGTTCCCGCCGGTTTTAGGACGCACTCCAGGGAAAACGCGCCGGAGTGGCGGAATTGGCAGACGCGCGGGATTCAAAATCCCGTGCCCGCAAGGGTGTGAGGGTTCGAGTCCCTCCTCCGGCAATGCGTTTTCTGACAAAGACTTACGCCGTTCGAAACGCCTAAGAAACCCGGCATCATCCGCGCCGTTACTTGCACAATACTTGTACGATTCGTGCGCGGCCGGCCGGCCACCCCACTTCTCGCCCGCGCAAACGTCGGTTGCCCGCCTGAGACCGTGAATACTGTTCGGAGTGTGCCGGAAAACAAGTGGGAGGAGGAGATCCATGGATCGCGCGCCCGCGCGGACGTCCTCGCAGAAAGCCGGACACCGTTCTCGCGGATCGCGCCTATGACGCGGAAGAGAAAGTGCGACAGGTGTTGCGCGACCGCGGCGTCGCGCGGTTTTTTCCCAAACGCAATACCGAACACGGCAGTGGGCTCGGGAAACACCGGTGGGTGGTCGAAGTCGCCCTTGCCTGGGTTTTTCAAAACCGCCGCCTCGGTATACGATACGAAAAACGTGATGACATCCATGATGTGTTCCTGAAAATCGGATGCATGCTAATCTGCCGGCGACGAATCAACGAATGGGGGTTTTGTTAGAGTTCCCAAGATGAAGACATCGGTGGGCCTGATACAGCGTAACGGAGCGTTTCGCATGCGGTGGCAAACAATAACCCGATTGTACGACTTCGACTTGGCCCCGGCCGGCTTGACGAACGCGCCGCGAGACGGCGAGGTTCGCCAAATTGGACAAGCGAGCGACACGCGCGTACTTCGGACCCGCGCGATTCGGATGAGCGTATTGGTCAGCGTCCTCGTATCGGCTTCGGCAGTCCTACCGGCGTGCGTCGAGTTCGGACTGGTCTCGAGCGACGCCCTGAGCGCCGGCGATTCGGGGCCAACCTCTTCGGGTACGGACAACGACGCCCAACCGATCGACGACGGTGCGACACCGCAGGTGGGCATTGCCGCGATTCCGAGTACACCCGCCGTCGGTGAAACGGTGACCCTGACCTGCTCAGTCGTCGGTGGCGAGTCGACGGGGGTCACATTCGAGTTTCAAACGAGCGATGGTCGGCCGCTAGACCCGTTCAACGCCGACACGGTGACCTTTGTCGTCGACGAAACGGACCTGGGGACGAGTTTGGAGTTTACTTGTACCGGGGCAACCGACGCAGGCACGGGTCCGCCGTCCGTTCCGGTCATCGTGATCCCCGTCGCAGGCGGTCTCCCCGGCGGCATCGAATCGCCGTTCAACCCGGACCTCGGCGACACCTTCGACGATCCCGCGCTCGCCGATCCGTTCGGCGGGCCGGATCCTTTCGATCCATTCGATCCTTTCGAGCCGGTCGAGCCGCCGATCCAGCCGCAGACACCATGACGCCGTGACACCCGGAGGGGCATGTCGGATGTCGATCGGCCACCGCTTCGTCCACCCGGCTGACCCCAAAGAACCGACATTCGCGACCCAATGGTCCGTAGGCCGCGGTTTCGTTTCCGCGTGAACGGCCCGTGCATTCCTCCAAAACGCGCACTATAATAGACCCGGATATCGTTGCGGGGGATTGGCGATGCGGTTCATGCGTTGGTTTCGCGAAATGAGGCGACCATATTGGCTAACGGCGGTGGTGGGGCTTGCGACCCTCGGTTGGGGCGGCGATCGCGCGGGCGCTCAGGATCGGCCTACCGTTCGGTCGATGGAGACGCTCCGCTCCATTACCGAGGAAACCAAGAAACTCGGCAACTGGGACACCGAGTACATCAACATCGAACAGGCCGCCAAGAACATCTGGCGCGAAAGCGGTTGGAACAGCGAGCCCGATCGTTACGCCCTGGAGCTGGCGCTCGACGTCGCACGCATCCCGCCGTGGGAGTTTCTCAAACGCTTCGACCGAATCACGGAGGGGGTGACCGAGAGGTACTCGCTGTCGGAAGCGCAAGGCATCAACCTCAAGTCGGCGATCATTCGCGAGAGCAGCCAGCTCATGATGCGGCACGCGCGCGTCATGTTCGGCCAGGTGCGCGACGCCGTGGTCCTGCGGGCCAACGGAAAACCATTCACGCCGGAATTGATCGCCGAGTGGACGAAGGAAAGCGACCCGATGATGGCCGACCTCGATACCGTATTCGTCCGCATGATCGGCGAGCTTCGGGCCGGTATGACGTCGCGGCAACAAGCGATCCTCGACCGCGATCTCGTTAGCTTCGAAAAACGCATGAAGCACTTCGTGGGCATGCGCGGGCGATGGGCCGACGGCGGCTGGACCCCGCAAGACTGGGGCATGCAGGACGATCCGATTCAGACCGGGAGCGACCCCTTCATCCTGAAGCGAGGCGCGATGCCCGACCAATCGGCCGCCCGACGAGCCGCGGCGGAGACGGGCGCGGCCATCGAAGGGGAAACGGTGCAACTGCCACTGCGCTGGAAGGCGCACGACCCGACGACCTGGGCCGCATATGTCCTTGACTTCAAGAAACGTAGCGGGCTGGACCCGGGGCAAACGGACGCGGCCGCTTCGATTCACGCGGAACTCGTCGATCGGGCGGCGGACTTTGCCAAACCCCGCGCGGCGATGCTGAAGGGGGTGCCGGAGGCGCTTCGCCCCACGCACGAGGCCTTCGCCCCGATCCGCACCATGTTCAACGAACTCGAGACCCGCCTCGGCGCCCTGCTGACCAAGGCCCAACGCGAGTACGCGCGGAACCAGCGCCCCGCGAAGACCGCCGACGCCCCAAAGCCGCCGCACTAGTGCTTTGTCACGGGTGATTCGAGGGGTAGTCCCGATGGGTAACGGGTGCCCCAAATCCGAACCGCGACCGTGAGCGAGCGGACTTTGCTA
>JADFHG010000429.1 GCA_022567365.1 Planctomycetota bacterium
GGTTGAAACACCGGAGTCGGGGAATAGAAAAGCAATGTTCGGAAAACGCACTACCGGCGGTGGTCAGAAACGTACGGTGCCGGCGCCCAAAGCGCCGAAGGCGCCGGTCGCGCCGGCGCCTCGCGCCGCGGGCGTAGCAACGGCGACCGCGCCGCCCAAGCCGCAGGCGCCCAAACCGTCGGCATCTCCATCACCGCCCCCGACCACCCGTAAACCCGCGTCGGTCGGAGCCAAGGCGAGCAAGGAAAAAATCGAGCAGTTCAACGCGCTGAAGATGCGTTTGCACCGCAAGCTCATCGATCAGCTCGATCTCACGCGAATGGTCGGCGACGAGGAAGCCCTGCGCGAGCAGGTCCGCGACCTCGTGTCACACCTGGCGGATCAGGAGAACACGCTCCTCAACCTCAACGAGCGAAAGCGGCTCATCAGCGAGGTTCTGGACGAGACGTTCGGTCTCGGTCCGTTGGAGGTGCTGCTCACGGACGAGTCGATCAGCGACATACTCGTCAACGGACCGAAGCAGGTCTACATCGAGCGAGCCGGAAAACTCACGTTGACCGAGATCGAGTTTCGCGACAACGCCCATCTCATGCACGTCATCGACAAGATCGTCAGCGCCGTGGGAAGACGGTGCGACGAGATTTCGCCGATGGTCGATGCGCGGCTCAAGGACGGCAGTCGAGTCAACGCGGTGATACCACCGCTGGCGATCGACGGCGCGTCCATGTCGATTCGACGTTTCGGCACCGACCCGATCCAATGGGATGACTACATCAACTTCAAGTCGTGCACGCCGGAAATGCGGGACTTTCTCGAAGCATGCGTGAAGGCACGTCTCAACATACTCGTCGTCGGCGGCACGGGGAGCGGAAAGACGACGTTGCTCAACAACCTCTCGTCGTTTATCCCGGACACCGAGCGCATCGTCACCATCGAGGACGCCGCGGAGCTGCAACTCCGTCAGCCGCACGTCGTGCGGCTCGAGACGAGACCCGCCAACATCGAAGGCAAAGGTCTCATTACCATCCGCGACTTGCTCATTAATAGTCTTCGTATGAGACCCGACCGGATCGTCGTCGGCGAGTGTCGCGGGCCTGAGACCCTCGACATGCTCCAGGCGATGAACACGGGACACGACGGCTCGCTCACGACGATCCACGCGAACAGCACACGCGACGCCGTGGCCCGTGTGGAAACGCTCGTCATGATGGCGGGCTTCGATCTGCCGCTCAAGGCGATCCGTCAGCAATTCGCTTCCGCCATACACGTGTTGGTGCAGGCGCAGCGGCTTACCGGTGGCGCCCGCAAGCTGGTCAGCATCACCGAGGTGACCGGCATGGAGGGTGACGTCATCACGATGCAGGATATTTTCGCATTCGAGCAGCTTGGGTTGGATTCCCAGGGCATGGCATACGGGCATTTTATCGCGACGGGCATCCGCCCCGCGTTTCTCGAACAACTCGAGACCGCCGGTTGCAAGCTCGATTCCAGTATGTTCACGCGCAAGATATTGATGTCCGACACGGACGACTAAAGTATAGGGATGGCAAAATGACTAGTTCGCACGCGCCTCAGATGATCGCTGCCGTTTCCGATATCATGGTCTATGTGTTCCCAGTCTTGGGTTCGATGCTGCTTTGTTACGGCATCTATCAGGTCATTTCGGAATCGAAGACATCAACCCGCAAGAAACTCCAGGATCGGTTGCGCGGGCAGAGTGCGAAATCCCCCGAGAAGGAACTCCAGAGCATCCTTCGTCGCGGCGCGATGGACAAAGGCGGCTTCGCCGACGCGGTGATCGGCAAGCTGAGCATCGTCCCGAAGTTCCAGGCAATGCTCGACCAGGCCGATCTGCCGTGGTCCGCGGCGTCTACGCTGATGAACCTCACGGGAGTGGCGCTGTTGGTCATGTTCGGGGCGCTCATCCTGGGGTTCCACCCCGCGGTCGGCGCCGCTTGCGCCATGGGTGTGTTCCTTCTACCGGTTCTCGTCATGAACTTTCTCCGAAAGCGCCGTCTCAACAAACTCACGAACCAACTTCCCGACGTGTTCGAGATGATGAGCCAGTCGCTCCGCGCGGGACACTCGCTCCCGGGGTCCATACAAATGATCGAGGAGCAAATGCCCCGACCCATCTCGACGGAGTTCGGACGGGTGTACCACGAACAGAACCTCGGGGTGAAGGTGGAGGACGCCCTCTTGTCGATGGCGGACCGAGTCGAGTCTCTCGACGTTCGGTTCTTCGTCACCGCCGTCCTGATCCAGCGGCAGACCGGCGGCGACCTGGCGCAGGTGCTCGACAACATCGCCCACGTGATCCGCGAGCGAATCGAGCTGCAGGGACTGGTCAGAGGGCTGACCGCGGAAGGGCGACTTTCCGGATGGGTGCTGTTTGCCCTGCCGGCCGTCGTATTTCTCGGATCCCTGTATATGAACCCTGATTATGCGATGGTTCTGCTGGAGGATCCGAAGGGACAGATCCTGATGATGGTCGCGATCGGCATGCAGCTTATGGGAATCGCGATGATCCGGTGGATCGTCAACATAAAAATCTGACCGTACGGGCGAACGATCGTACGGCGCGGTTCGTCGTGCCGTAGCGAACGGGGCTTTGTACACGAGACCCCGCCCCGCGCGGGATGATACTCTTGGGGGTGGAATCGATCGATCGGCGAATGATACGGGTCGCAGCGCTTCGAGCGACGCGCGGAGACCATTCGCCATACGGAGTGTGACTGATGTCCATGTACCTGATCGGCGGGCTTGCGGTAGGGAGCCTCGCGCTCATTGTCTACGCTCTCTGGCCCAAGGGGGCCGAGGAAGACAAGACGATTCAGCGCCGAATCAAGGGCGACCGGAATGCTTCCGACCCGGCGCAGTCGCTGCGTCCGCCCGAAGAGTCGGTCGCCAAGCGCGTCCTCAAGAGCGTTGCGCCGATCGCGCTTCGCCCCGTGATGATCACCAACCCGGAGCAGATGTCCAAGCTCCGGATGAAGCTCGCGACCGCCGGCATACGAAGTGAAAGCGCCACCACGACGTTTCTCGCGAGCAAAACGATTGCCGCGATCGTGGTCGGTGCGCTCGGTGGCATATACGCCTGGACCACCGGCGATACCTTGGGACACGGGTTCGGGCTTACGCTATTTTGCTGCGGCATCGGGTTCATGGGGCCGAACATCTGGCTCAGTCTCGCCGCGTCGAGACGCTCCGATCGAATCCGTATGGGACTGGCGGACACACTTGATATGCTCGTGATATCCGTCGAGGCGGGCCTTGGACTGGACGCCGCCTTTCAGCGCGTCGGCGACGAGATGCGCCCGGTGCATCCCGACCTCGCCGAGGAACTGCAGATCGTCACACTCGAATCGCAGATGGGCATCCCCCGTAGCGAGGCGCTTGTCAACATGGTCGAGCGAACCGGTCTTGCCGAAATGAAATCGCTCGTCGCGATCATCAACCAAGCCGAGCGCTTCGGCACGAGCATTGCGAAAGCCCTGCACAACCAGTCCCAAGCGCTCCGCGTCAAGCGACGGCAAGCCGCCGAAGAACGCGCACAGAGTACGACGGTCAAGCTCATGGCGCCGCTGATCCTCTTTATCTTCCCGGCCATCCTCGTCGTGCTCGCCGGACCGGCGGCACTGATGATGATGGAGACGCTCGGCAACACGTCGGCGCTTGGCTGACGCGCGTCGCGAAACGATTGCGCGCCACCACGGAACCGCGGGGAACCAACTTGCATTGTGCGTGGCCGCGCGGGGTGAGTGCGTGTTTGGCGCGTAGCGGCCGCCCCCTGCGGCGGCCGTAAAAGTTC
>JADFHG010000009.1 GCA_022567365.1 Planctomycetota bacterium
ATGTCCTACGACTATGATTCTCCTCCGAGCCGCGGGCTTCAGCCCGCGCGGTGCCACGAAATTGCGTACCCGTTGCGGTATTTGCAACTCCGCGCAGGCTGAAGCCTGCGGCTCAGGTAGTCGCGGAACTTATGAAACACGGTACTAGAAGCGAGAAATGCGATGATCGCGCAGCAACATTGAATCAACTACTTTTCTTGAGGAACCCAACGCTCGAGGCGAAGACCTGTTCCGTGTCGACGATCGGCTGGTCGTCCTCTTCGTCTTCGAGATCTTGCAGGTTGGCCAGACACATCGGGCAACCCACGACGTCGAGATGAAACTGGGTGTAGCCGAGCCATGGTTCGTCGAGCACGCCCAGCAGGTACGATCCCAGCGTGCTTCGCTTCAGGCAGGTGATTCGCTCCTCGCGCCAGACCTGCGCGATCGTGATGTCCGCGGCCGTCTCGTCCAGCCCGTCCAGGACCGACGCGTCGCGTTCTTCCAGGTACTTCTTGAGTTTCTGGATCGCGCGAAACTTGATGCCCGCGACGGCCTTTTGATCGATGTCGAGCAGCTCGCCGATGTCCAGGTTTCGCTTGCCGGCGAAGAACACCAGCTCGATGACCTGCAAGTCGCCGAACGCACCACGGTCGCGGGATTCGTGGATGAGCCGTCGGAGCATTTCGCCGAGTAATGATTCGTGCCGCCTTCGGTCCTCGGCTTTGGCGGCGATCTCGCTCGGCGTCTCCTCGGTGCCGGGTACGACTCTGTCCCAGAAGTCGTCCACGTCCGCCGGCGGAGAAATGACGTTGATTTTCTTCTGACGCAGCAGGTCGTAGAGCTTGTACCGGAGGATCGTGAACAAATAGGTTTCCAACGATCGCGCTGGATCATAGTGCGACAGCGACTGGATGAACCCGACGAAGGTCTCCTGCACGAGATCCTCCGCGTCGCCGAGGGTTCCCGTCCGCGCCCGCGCGAAGGCGAGCAATCGACCGCTGTATCGGCCGATCAACTGCCGCCAGGCATCCTGACTGCCCGAGCGAATCTCATCGACGAGAAACCGGTCTGCGCTATCCTGTTCCATCGGGCCGCCTGATTGAACCCCACACGCACTCGCCACCGCGACTCATCCAGCACATGCCAGGCTTGCGATTGTGGTTCGGTACGTGGTTGGCGATTTTTTGCCAACGCACGGTAGTCGCGATGCGAGCGTCCACCCCACCCGTGACGGACGTGGGCATGCGAACCGCTTCCGAACTCCTACGGCCGCCGCGGGGGGCGGCCGCTACGCGCTAGACACGTACGATGCTCGTTCCGGTCGAGATCATAGCCGTTTCCCGCGCTATCGACTACCGGACCGACGAAACTCAACGGCGGGCGGGCGTGAGAAACCGCCTCGATAACAGGATGCGCGGGTCGGTTGCGCATGCTCGGACGGTCCGCCGGTTAGCAGCCTGTTGAAAAAGTGTGGCACGGGCTAACAGCCCGTCTTATCACCGGCTATTAGCCGATGCCACACCTGTTTTCACCGGTTGAAAACCAATACGACCCATACAGGTCAGGTTTTTTCCACGGGCTGTTAGACGCTGTAAATACCCTACCTTCCCAATCGTACTTCGCGTACCGACGTCCGATTATGTTTCGGCGGAGTCCTCGCGATTGACCGGCGTCCCCCCAAATCGCTACAATGAGTCAATTGCGGAGTGAGGCGACCGTCGTCGATCGCGCGGCATGTGCGTTTGCACTACCTGCGCTTTGATCCGATGCCGCACCGCCTCGTCGTGATGAATCCCGTGCCGCGAGGGTGGTTCGTTCGCTAATCCTCCCGTCGCACAGCTCTCGCTCGTATACCCGGCGAGCGCCAAAGGAAACCGAGGGGAGACCGCGGATGAACAGAATACCTCGCACGCCCAACACTTGGAGCCGCTGGACTTGCGGCGTCTTGCTCGCGGCACTATCGATGATACTTGCGGGAACGGCGTCGTGCGCCACCGGGCAGACGCCTGATCCAAATGCGACATCGCCCGATGGGGATGAGCCAACGGGCGCCCCCCAGCCCAACGACATTACCGATGCAGGCTGCGAGGACGTCACCAGCGCGGCCGATTGCGACGACGGTGATCCGTGTTCCGCCAACGACGTCTGCGATGGGGGGCGTTGTTCCGGCACGCCCGTGGTGGGTTGTGTGGCGTGCGGCGTTTCGAGCGACTGCGACGATGCCGATGGCTGCACGGACAACGTCTGCACCGACGCGGGCATCTGTGCTCATCCGGCCAACACGGCCGATTGCGACGACGGCGATCCGTGCTCCGAGAACGACGTTTGTACGGATGGGACGTGCGGCGGTACGGACGTTGTCGGATGCGTGGTTTGCGAAGATGACGCTGATTGCGATGACGGCGACGGGTGTACGGACGACGCGTGCGGCGCCTCGAACGTGTGCGAACATTCGTTCAACGAGGCTGTGTGCGACGACGGTCTGCCGTGTACCGAAGGGGACACTTGCGTGGACGGTGAATGCAACGGCGTGGCGGTTGCGGATTGCGAGGGTTGCACCGACGACGCCGACTGCGACGACGCCAATCCCTGCACCGACGACACGTGCGACGATAGCGGCGTTTGCGTCCATGAGAACAACAGCAGCCCATGCGACGACGGGTCTCCCTGCACCGACAACGACGTTTGCGCCGACGGGGAATGCGCAGGCGCCCCGAATTCGGATTGCGAGGGATGCGTCGTGGACGCCGACTGCAACGATGCCAATCCCTGCACCGACGACGCTTGCCAGGGCGACCAATGTGTCTTCGTCGCCAACACCGCGTCCTGTGACGACGGCGACGCCTGCACTACGGACGACACCTGCAGCGCCGGCGTTTGTGCCGGCGCCGCGGTCGATTGTTCGGGACTTGACGGAACGTGTACGGAGGGTGCGTGCGACGCGGCGACTGGACAATGCGAGGTAACACCGATTACCGATGGCGGCGCGTGCGATGACGGCGATGCCTGCACTCAGTCCGACGTGTGCATCGGAGGGGTTTGCCAAGGGACCGCCATTGATTGCGACGACGGGGACGTATGCACCGACGACGTCTGCCTGCCCGAAGGAACGTGCAGCCATTCGCCGACTCAGAATCCGCCGGCGGAACAGCATTCGCTCGCGATCACCGTGACCGGATCGGGCTTCGTCACCCTCGACCCCGGTGGGGGCGTGTATGACGCGTGTACAACGGTAACGCTGGATGCGAATGCGTCGCCGGCAGCGTGTTTCGATCATTGGGAGGGAGCCCTGGAAGGCGCGTCAAACCCGGCCGAGATCGTTATGGATTCCGACAAATCCGTGATGGCTGTCTTCGTCGCGTCAACGGACGGCATCACGGATACGTGGACGTTTGATCGTACGGTCACGGAAGTCGGTAGCGACGGATTCTGCCTCCACCCGGCGGTTGGTTCGCAGGACATGGTGGACGTGGCAATTACACAGACTGGAGACGAGATCACCCTCACGATGTCGTTCATCGAGGACGCGGACGGAAACGACCTCGCGGACGGTTCGCCGGGTCAGCTATGGATCCTCTTCGAGCCCATCGAATGCCCCGTGGGTGAACCCTACATTGTGACGATGACGGGAACCATTTCAGGCGACACGGTGAGCTTGTCGGTCAATGGCCCCGACATAGGCTATTGCGGGTGCAACTGGTTCACGACGGCCACGCTAAATGCGACGCTGACCACGGGTCCATGCGGAACAACCGCCATCGCCGGGACAATGGACGTGGAACTCGAGCGTATCTGCAGCCAGTTCGGCATGGACACGTGTTCGGTTTCGCATTCCTTCTCGGCCACGCGCGATTGAACGCGTGTTGCCTGACCGGTGCGCTTCAAGGTTTAGTCAGGTAGGGTCCGCTCTGCGGACCATTTCAGGCCGACACGATGAATCAGACGGTCCGCACCGCGGACCGTTCCACCCCGAGACAATGAATCCGACTGAGTGACACCCAGACGTAGCGAAGCCCGGCGCGGGGCTCGATCCGACCCGATGCTCAAGCGCGCCGCGTCCACTCGTTCCCGGCATACTTGGGACGAAGCGCGTCCGCGTCGGTGTGTTCGGCATTGTCCCATTCCCCATCGATGAGGGTTTGGCCGGTGCGCGCTGCGAAGTGTTTGACGAACAACCCGCGCAGGCGCTCCAGGGCGGTTGCGAAATCGACGGCCGGGGTTGCCGTCTGCTGTTGATCGAAGCGGTTGCCCAGGATGATCGATCCGTGCTGCAACGTGGCATCTTTGGTCCGCCGTTGGGCGCTGCCGGCGATTTTGTTATTGCCGACCAACACATCAAGCGCATGGCGACGTTCAAAGCAAAAGAAAGGCCCCTTGGCCGCGCCGGAATCGTCGGTGAACCCGCCCGGTGCGCCCGCGACGTCCAGCTCGGCCAGGCTGGCGATTACGGCGTCATGGGCGGCGACGTAAAGCTCGTTCGGCCCGTCGGCGAGCAGGGCGTGCCCCGTGGGCAGGGACAGCGAGTAGGTAAGCTCCAGGTCGTGCAGGATCGCGCCGCCGCCGGTGAGCCGCCGGACGACCGCGAGTGAACCGGCCGGCTCGTCAAGTCGTTCGAAGTCCGCGTAGTGTTGAAAGTATCCCAGGGAAATCGTCGGGGGCGCCCAAGCGTACAGACGCAACGTCGGCGGGGATTTTGCGCAGCCGACGCGGGTCATCAACGCCTCGTCCCGCGCCATGTTGGACGGTCCGTCGAGCGGGGGGTCGGAGATTACGCGAATGTAGTTGTCGTGTGACACTGCCGTTGCCAAACAGCCTGTTGAAAAACAGTATATTTTATGGGACCGACTTTCCAGTCGGTCGTTTTCGGGCCAGGAGCGGTGTTTGACCGACTAGAAAGTTGGTCCCACAGGCTTTTTCATCGGGCTGCTAATGCTCCACGGCATCTCTCGCGCGAGGAATCCAATCGCTCGTGCCATTCGAAACGGAACAATCGCGCGGGCTGAAGCCCGCGGCTCGGGGGAGAATGGGTAGTCGTGTGGGCATTGCAACACATGCGGCCGATGAAACATAGGACTACTCCGCGCGCCAGCGCACGTTGGGTCTGCGATTGGCCGCGACCTCGTCGACGCGCTTGACGGGCGTCATGTGGGGGGCCGTTCGCAGCACCTCCGGATCATGCTCGATCTCGTCGGCGATCTCGATCATCGCGTCCACGAAGCCGTCGAGCGTCGCGAGCGATTCGGTCTCGGTCGGTTCGATCATCAGGCAGTGTTGAATGGGCCAGCTCATCGTCGGCGGGTGGATCCCATGGTCGAGAAGGCGTTTCGCGACGTCGTTCTCGGTGACGCCCGAGTCTCCCGCGATCGGCACGGTGATGAATTCGTGGGCATAGGGGCCGGGGATCGGCAGGGTAAACCGTTCACCCAGACGGGCCGCCAGATAGTTCGCGGCGAGGACGGCCTTTTCCGAAACGTCGCGCAAACCGTCACACCCCAGGCTGCGAATGTAGGCGTAGGCGCGGACGAGCACGCCGATTTGCCCGTAGAACGAGCGGACCTTTCCGATGGTGCTCGGTC
The DNA here is from genome assembly GCA_022567365.1 of Planctomycetota bacterium. Classification (GTDB taxonomy): domain Bacteria; phylum Planctomycetota; class Phycisphaerae; order UBA1845; family UBA1845; genus JADFHG01. The sequence goes on from JADFHG010000009.1 coordinate 5,559, forward strand.
GGTTCTCGTCCCAGCCGAAGGTGCCGTCGTCGCGCTTGATTACCTGCGGGACGGGCAGAAAGGGGCGCAGCTTTTCGGCGACCGCGACGGGGCCTGCCCCCGGACCGCCGCCGCCGTGTGGTGTGCTGAACGTTTTGTGCGTGTTGTAGTGCATCACATCGACGCCGAAGTCGCCGGGGCGGGTGATGCCGAGGATCGCGTTCATATTCGCCCCGTCCAGATACAACAGGGCACCCGCTTTATGCAGGATATCGGCGATGTCCCCGATCCCCTCGTCGAATACGCCGACCGTGTTCGGGTTGGTGATCATCATGGCGGCCGTATCGGTATCGACCTTTGATCGGAGGTCGTCGAGATCGACCCGACCGTCCGGACGCGATCGGACCGTCATTGCTGATCGGTCACACGTCGCACAACTCGCGGGGTTCGTGCCGTGTGCGGTGTCCGGCACGAGGATCTTCTTGCGCGGTTCATTGCGGTGGCGGTGGTATGCACCGATGATCATCAAGCCGGTCATTTCCCCGTGGGCGCCGGCCGCGGGTTGCAGGCTTACTTCGGCAAGCCCGGCGATCTCGGCTAGATCGCACCGCAACCGATAGAGCAACTCGAGCATGCCTTGCACGTCGGACTCGCGTTGATATGGGTGCAGGTGGGCGAAACCGGGCAGCGCCGCGACCCGTTCGTTGACCCGCGGGTTGTACTTCATCGTGCAGCTACCCAGCGGGTAGAAGTTTTCGTCGATGCTGAAGCAGCGGTGCGCCAATCGTTTGTAATGGCGGACCACGTCGAGCTCGCCGATCTCCGGCAGCGCCGGTAGCTCGCTCGCCAGTAGCTCCGCGGGGATCGTCTTGGCGCGATCGACACTCGGCACCTCGCTCGGCGGCAGGGACACGCCCGACAACCCAGGGGCGCCAAGCTCGAAGAGCACCGGGTGGTCGCGTTGTTGCAAGCGAGGCTTTTTGCTCATGGCTTGACTCGAAGAGGCCGACTCGATCCCCTTGACCGGGCGACCCGAGACCGGCACCGTAACCGTGGCCGTTTCCTTCTTGGTAATGTCGGCGGCGGGCCGACTCGCGATGCTACTCATGTTGTCAAATGTCCCCGCACGCATGCGTGCCCATCGTCGATCACGTCGTCTTGACGTGGGCGCTCGCTTGTACTTTCGCCACCGTCGGGGCTTCGCACGACGGAACAGCGCCAAAGTTCATCAAGGCGATACGTGCGACCACACTCGGGGCACGTACATTGCGTCAACCCGGACAGGTTGTAGCCGCAATTCGGACACGTCGGCGGATCGCCGCGGGCGCTGCGCCAACCGCGTCGATACCCGTCGCGCCATATCAGGAACACGACGAGGATTGCCACGCCCGCCGTCAGCAGCAACAGCAGGAGTGCCCCGATCTCGATCATGTCCGACACGTCGCTACGCCTCCCGCAGCGCCGAAACGAGCGCGTCGATCTCGGTCCGGCTGCGCTTCTCCGTTACCGCGACGGCGAAACAATCCGCATACCGATCGTCAAAGCGACCCAGTGCCACGCCGGCGGCAATGCCCCCGCTGCGGCAGTGGTCAAGCACCGCGGCCACGTCGCGATCCGTGCGGATGACGAATTCCTTGAAGAAGGGCGCATCGAACCGTAGCGAATAGCCGTCCAGCGCCGAAATCGCGTCGGCCGCGTAATGTGCCTTGTCGAAACACTGCGACGACACCTCGGCGATACCACGTTTCCCCAGCGCTGCCATATGGATGGCTGCACGAATCGCCAGCAATCCCTGATTGGTGCAGATGTTGCTCGTGGCGCGCTCGCGTTTGATGTGTTGCTCGCGGGTTTGCAGCGCCAGACAAAACGCACGGCGCCCCTCGCGGTCGGTCGTCATACCGATGACCCGCCCCGGCATTTTTCGCAAGTATTTCTCGCGGGCGGCGAGCAGACCGAGGTAGGGACCGCCGTATTGCATCGGAATGCCGAGCGGTTGCCCCTCGGCCACGACGATATCCGCGCCGTGCGCACCCGCCGACTTGAACACGCCCGCCGCCAACGGGTCGGTCGAGATGATCGCCAACGCCCCATGCTCGTGGATCTTGGGGATCAACCGGTCGAGACGTTCGACGCACCCGAAGAAGTTCGGCGACTGAATGACGACGGCGGCGATCCCATCGTCGAGCGCATCGGCCAGCGACTGCTCGTCCACGAGCCCGCCCGAAGACGCGATCACGGTCGTGGCGATCTTCCTGTCGGCGTCGTAGGCCGCGTGAACCGCAAGCGTATCCGGGTGGACGTTGTCCGCGACCAGCACGCGGTCGCGCTTGGTGATGGCGGCGGCCATCATCACCGCTTCGGCGGCTGCGGTCGCCCCTTCGTATAGAGACGCGTTGGCGATTTCCATACCGGTCAGCGCGCAGATCATCGTTTGAAATTCGTAGAAGAGCTGGAGAATGCCCTGCGACGCCTCCGCCTGATACGGTGTATACGCCGTGAGGAATTCGCTCTGCCCGGCCATCGAGTCAACGATCGTCGGCACGAAGTGGTCGTAGCTGCCGCATCCGAGAAAGCACGTCAGTTTCGTGCAGTCGTAGTTTCGACCCGCGAGTGATTCGCAGTCGCGCAGCAGTTCGAGTTCGCTGACGCCCTTGGGCAGGTCGAGCGGACGGGTCAAACGGTGTGCCGCCGGTATCGGCGAAAACAGGTCGTCGATGGTCTTGGCGCCGATGGTTGTCAGCATGACGCCGACTTGCTCTTCGGTAAACTGCGTGTATTGCATGGATCGTCACAGTCGGCGAGTTAATAGGCCAATGAACAAAGTGTGGCACGGGCTTGGCACCGGTACGATCGGTTTTCCGGGTTCGCTCGCAGGGTCGGTGCCACAGTCACAATTCGGATTTCTGAAGAAGGCGGATCAGCGTGGGCGTCGAGGTCACTCGCCGCGCGGGCCGGCAATTTCCGCCCGGTAAATCTTAGTCTCCAACGCTCGATTATAGTTCGTCCAGTTGCTTGACGCATCCGGCGCCTTCTCGATCTCGGCGAGAAACATATGGACCTTGGCGTCGAGATTGTCGAGATAGTGGATCGCCACGGCCTCGGGGATCGCCGGGAGCTTCGGGCTGCCGAACTCATACTGACCGTGATGGCTCAACACGATGTGCTGCAGAATCCATCGAAGACGCTCGGGAAAGGGCTCGCCGGTACGCTCGGCGACGGCGTCCGCCTTTCGGTCGATCCACATGACGCATTGGGTGATGTGCCCGAGCAGTTGCCCGTCGTCGGAGTAACCGATGCAGGTGGTGTATTCCAGTTCCTTGGTCTTGCCGAGATCGTGAAGGAACATCCCGGTGAGCACGAGATCAAGGTCGAGCTTCGGGTATAGCGGGATGACGCGGAGGACGACCTCGAGCAGGCTGAGCGTGTGTTCGAGCAACCCGCCGATATAGGCGTGGTGCATCGCGATGGCGGCGGGGGCCTTCTTGAATCGGTCCATGAGATCCGTGTCCGCGAGGAACTCCCGGACCAGCGCTCCGAGGTGCGGGTTCTTGATCCCCTTCAGAATCACACCCACACGCGACCACATCTCGTCGATGTCGCGCGTTGTGTGGGGGAGGTAGTCGGCAACGTGGACCTCGCCTTCCTCGAGGAACCGGACACCTTCGATGATAAACTGAAGCGTCCCTTTGTAGCTCTCGGTTCGGCCTTTGACTTTGACGAATCCGCCGTCGGGAATCGCGTTGAAGATCGACTCGGTCCCCTGCCACATCCTCGCGACCATTTGCCCCGTTTTGTCCGCGAAGACCGCGTGGATGTAGAGGTTGCCCTGGCTGGTCGTTCGCAGATCCTTTTGCCGGCACAGGTAGATCGCTTCCTCAATCATCTCGCCCGGCTTCAGTTCTTTGATGAAACGGTGGGCCATGGTCGCCTCCCTGTCGTGTACCGCAAAGGCGCTAGACTAATGGCTGCCCCAAGCTGGGGCAACCCGGCCGGTGGCGAACCGCTGTCGGACCCGCGACGGTTCGGGCGACCGACGCGATCGGCAGGGAAACGCTGCCGCCGAGCTGCCAACTGGCAGAGCCGGCTTGCCGGCCGCCAACTACCGGAACTGTCGCGTAGCCGCCTTCCGGTTGGGCCGGGCATGGTTCGTGGATTCGATTCGCGCGGGAGGCTAGAATGCGCTAATTGCCGTCGAGGCGCCGTATCACGCCGTCCAGGGCGGCGGGGCTACAACGCCCAAGTGATGTGCCCGTTTGATGTGGTACACTCGCCCCCGGGTGCGCGCGTGCCGAGTTTCGGCTGGTGGCATGGTGCGATTGGGCACCAGTTGGAATGGGCTTTGTGGACAGCGGTGGTCAATACGAATCAAACCGGGGTATCTTCTGAATGCCAACGTTCATCGACCTCACAAGGCAAGGTTCCTTAGTCGCCGTTGTGGCCGCGTCTCTGCTGCTGGTGACTGCGTGCCGCTCCGGCGGCGCGCGCCGATCGGACTCCGAAGAGTCCTTGTCGGACAATGGGGTCTGTGGACGGGCAGCGCGCGATCGCCAGGGGTTGGTATCAAACGGCGAGTCACCGCACGGACTGAAGCCCGCGGCTCGGACGACGAAGGCGGGAAATGCTGTAGGGAGCGTGGATATCCGTGAAGAGCGATACCCAAGCGGACGGCTCAAGACCCAACGCGAAGTCCTCGTCCTGCGGGATGGGCGCGAGGTCAATCACGGCGTCTACAATTACTGGGACGCGGCGGGACAGAAACGCAGTGAAAAGCACTTCCATAACGGCCAGCGCCACGGTCCATGGTCCACTTGGAACGCCGACGGCTCGCTTCGCGAGCAGAGTAACTATGTGCTCGGCAAGCGAGTCGGAACGACGACGCTCTGGTACGGTAGCGGGCAGAAATGGTCCCAAGTGGTGTACAACGACGGCGTCGAAGAAGGGGTCTTCTCGAGCTGGTATCCGTCCGGTGGGCACCAAGTCGAGTGTACATTCACGGAGGGCCGAATTGTCGGCGAGTGGACGCGTTGGTACGAATCCGGAGCGGTGCGCGAGCAGCGTTTCTATAGAAAAGGGCAACTCCACGGTGATCGCATCGTCTGGCATGAGAACGGCGAGATCATCCTGCAAGAGACGTGGGTAGATGGACGGATTCCCGGCGCGCCCGATCGGCGGCGACGCACGCCTGACATGCGCGGCGAGAAATAAGTAGGCCACTTGATTACGCCTGGTTGTCGGACGTCCATGTCGCCGAGGCCGGGAAACGACTAGAATTGATCCCGGCAACGGTAATGGGGAGAGCGGGTACGCCGAAGATTCATCTCGTGGTCTGAAATCCACCTGTATCGGAGATACGAAGATGGCCAAGAAGAAGGTAGCCCCGAAGAAGAAAGTGGCACGTAAGACGAAGGTCACGGGCAGGGGGCCAATGGACTTTTGCACGATCAAGAACCATCTCAAGGCATATTCGGTGAGGGCAAGAAGGGCAACTACGATCAATCACGCGTTTGCGTCGGCGATCGTACCATTCGATAGGTACGACGCCGAGACCATCGCGAGAGTGAAGGAGGCAATGCGGAAGTTCGACCAGGATCTCAATGACCTTCACTGCGTCTATTGTGTAGATCGTAAGACTCCGGCCGCAACGTGGGATCATTTGGTTGGTCTTGTCAAGAACAAAGAGCCGCATGGATATGGGCATCAGGTAGGGAATCTCGTGCCTTGCTGCAAGTCTTGCAACGAGAAGAAGGGCGGCAAAGATTGGGAGGACTTCGTCGACCAGAACAGCTCGGACCCCACGAAGAAGAAACGCCTCAAGCGCCAACTGAAAGAGCACTTGAAGCAGTTTGCCGTGAAGATCGATTTGGGAATCTTGAAACGGGAGTGCCCGAAGGAATACGGAGCATACGAAGCACTCAAGAGCATCATTATTATGGTGATGGACGAGGCCGACAAATTGGCGCCAGTAATTGAGCACCACCTGAACAAACAGTCCCGAGGCGACGTACGCCGTGTCCGATGAGACCGGGCAACCGCCGGACACCCCGCCTCCGCCGGACCCGCCGCATTAGGGCGACAGGCGGGGCGCACCGTACTGATAACGCAAACCGCTCCAGCGATCGCGAGTCCTTGCCGAGCGCCTCCTCGGCGCCGCATCTCTTCATGGACTTGGACGATCGCGCGGGCTGAAGCACGCGGCTCAGGGGAACGGCGACGATCGCGCGGGCTGAAGCACGCGGCTCAGGGGAATGGTGACGATCGCGCGGGCTGGAGCGCGCGGCTCGGGAAACGGCGAGGATCACCGGATCAATCCAGTCGCATTTCGGCGATCCGGTGCTGCAAGCTTCGGCGGTGTACCGGACAGTTCTCACGGTTGTCGCCATGTAGGGTATGCGGGCATTGGCGACCGACAACGATAGTGACCGTGGTTCCCTTTCCAAGCTCGGATTCGATGGAAATGGTCCCGCCGTGACTTTGAATGAGCCGCTTGACGATGGCCAGCCCCATACCCGAGCCGTTCGGACGCGCGCTGAAAAACAGGTCGCACGCCTTGTCGATCGTGGTTTGCGCCATGCCTGCGCCCTGGTCGATGACCTGAAGACACAGTCGCCCGACGTGGTCTTCGTCGCTTCGAACGACGCTACCGCGAAGCAGGATTCGGGCCTCGCGCGGGCTATGGTGGACGGCATTAGTGACGAGCTCGCCGAGGGCTTCGGCGATGCGGACTTGATCGAGACACCAGATGGTGCCCGCGGTTCGATCATCGACGTCGAGTTCGATGGACCGTGCATCGAGAAGCGGCAGGGCGGTGGCCCGGGCGGCGTTGGCAAGATCGGCAAACGTCGCGCAATCGAGTTTGAGCTCCTTGATGCGACTGTACGCGAAGACCTTGGTGATGCGATCGTCGAGCCGATCGACCTGTTGCACGAGATCGCCGAGGAGGGAAGCGGTCTCTCCCGTTTGGGTTCTTCGTTCGACCAACTGCGCACACGCTCGAATAGCGGCCAGCGGATTGCGCAGACCATGCGCGACGTTTGCGCAGAGCGCACCGATCGCCGCCATTTCGCGCGTTTCGACGAGCTCGGACTGGTGTTTTGCCAAGCTGTGTGCCATGGCATCGAACCGGCGGGCAAGTTGTGCGAGTTCATCATCGCCGAAGAGTGGGACGCGATGATCGAGCAGGCCCTCGCCTATGGCGTCGGCCGATGCCTTCAGCACTTCGATCGGTCGGACCAACCAATCGCGCACGAGGATCAGGTGAACGAGGAACACCAGGACCATGAGTCCGCCCGCTACGGCGATCGCCACCTGCGCGCGAAGGCTGGTCGCGGCGACCGCAACGATGAAACGGGCCTCGGCAAGGTCGTAGTCGGTTCGCAGGGCACGGAGATTGACTCTGGCTGTTTCGACGGCCTCCGCGATCACGTCTTGCGGCGGCGGCGCGCCGGCGGTTTCGCCAAGGGCGGAAATCGCGGTTCGGACGCGCTGCCAGAGAAGTCGTTCACGATCAGTTCGCGAAAGGCGGATCTGAGTATCGACGTCTTGCAGGGCGTAGTCCGGCCAGTCCGTGGGTTCAGGGGATACCGGAAGTTCGAGCGTGCCCGCGGCGGCGGCGACGTGATGGTAAATATCCGTCGTCACGTCCGAGGTGAATCTGGACTGCTCCCGCATGCGCGAGTATGCCTGTACCTGACCGGCATTCTCGACGACGGCCTGCATGGTCACGGCCATCGCCGTCACGAAGATGACGATAAGGGCCAGGACCGATAGGTTGAGCTTCGAACGTATAGTCATGATGCGGTCAGAGTCGCCGCGGGATCTCCGTCAGAAAGGATCCTCCAGGTCATAGCAGAACGAGTGCCAGACCTTGAAGATGTCGAGTGGGTCGCCGTAGTCTCCGGGCGGAATGTCGGATTGGGGGTCGTAGATGACGTCGTAGGTAATGTCGTCGGTCTCGTCGTCCCAATGCACGCCGCGTTTCCAAATGCTCTCATCGGGGTCCGAATACCATGAGGCGCTCCCGTCGGTGTGCAACACGTTGTAGCCCACCCTGTGTGAGTATTTTCCGATCCCGACGCTTTCGCCAATCCGAGATACGAAATCGTCAGATGCCAGCGCGAGGTATCGAATGGCCCCAATGCGAGGACTCTTGCCGGCCGGCAGATGCACGGCGTACGCGTAACTCCCGCCGATCGTGGCGGCCGGGATCATCTCCAAGTTGCTGTTGTAGCCGAAGCGCTTCTGACTGGGACAGTGGAAGATGGTCGGGTCGTCGATGCCCTGGTCGCGCAGCAGCAAACCGAGATTGGTGTAATCGCCGCTGCGCGAAAGGAGCGTGCGCGGCGCGGTCGTCCCCATGGGGTCCATGATCCTCGGCGCGTACTCGTTGTAGTCCGCTCCGTAGGTAACCACGCCGACGGCGATGTGCTTGAGGTTGGCTACGCACACGGTCCGCCGCGCGATCTCCCTGGCCGCGTGAAACGCGGGCATCATGATGGACACGAGGAGGATCAGCACCGCAACCACGACCAGCACCTCGAGGAGCGTAAACCCGCTTTGCCGCAAGGAGCGTTGTTTGGAGTCGTGTTTTCGAACCATTCTCATCAAAAGCTCCGGGGGTAGGCCACTTAGGCACCCTGTATGCTCAACAAGTCCTATGCAGGCCGTGTGCCGATCCGGCGCGCATGCCTAAGTTGTTGTGTGATAGGGAGTTACGTGGTTACGCATTCGACGCGGTCCATCCGTGCGACTGCGAGTAGATTCGCGGTAATGGGAATAGACCCGCACCGCGGGCGAGGAGATAGGAACGTGCCGTCGATCCTGATAGTCGAAGACGAACAGCTCCTGGGACGGGCCTTTCAGCAAAGTCTGTCCGACGATGGGCACCGGGTACATTGGGTGGCGACGGGCGAAGAGGCCCTCGAGTGGTTCAAGGACCGCAACATCGATCTCGCGCTGGTGGATCTTCGGCTTCCCGGTATAGACGGCATGCAGGTCTTGAAGGAGCTCAGCGAGACCCATCCCGATACCGTCGTCGTGATGATGACCGCGCACGGTGACGTGCGCTGCGCCGTGGAAGCGATCAAGCTCGGCGCTGCGGACTTTCTCATCAAGCCGGTCGATCTCGACACCGTTTCGTTGATCGCCAAACGTAATCTCAAACAGCGGCGCATCGTTCAGCGATTGAAACACGAGCAGCGCCGGCGTACGCAGGAGTTCGGGCTGCATCGAATCATCGGCGACTGCCCGGAGCTCGAGCGGGCCAAGGCCCTCGTCCGGCGCATGTGCAAGCTCGGGGTGGCGGGGGGCGTACGACCGCCCAATGTGTTGATTACCGGTGAAACGGGTACGGGCAAGGACCTGCTCGCCAAGGCATTCCACTACGAGGGACCGAGGTGTGACGGTCCGTTTGTGCAGGTCAACTGTGCAGCTCTGCCTGAAGCGCTGGTAGAATCCGAATTGTTCGGTCATGCGAAGGGTTCGTTCACCGACGCGCGAACGAGCAAGCGCGGCCTCTTCGAGGTCGCCGAGGAAGGCACGCTGTTCCTCGACGAGATCAGCGCGTTTCCACTTTCCATGCAGGCGAAGATTCTCACGGCGATTGAAACGATGCGGATTCGTCCCGTCGGTTGCGTGGAGGAACGTGAGGTCGACGTACACTTGATCGCGGCGATGAACGAGGATCCGCGCAAACTCGTGGCGGAAAAGAAGCTCCGCGAGGATCTCTACCATCGCCTGAGCGTCATTCAGGTCCGCTTGCCACCGCTGCGCGAGCGCGGCTCGGATCTCTTCGCGCTGGCGGAGTATTTTCTCGACCAACATACGCGCAAGTTCGCCATGTCGCCCAAGAAGCTCACTTTGGAGGTCCGCAACGCGTTGCGGAGGTATCACTGGCCGGGGAACGTGCGCGAGTTGTGTCATTCGTTGGAGAGCGCGGTGCTTTTGTGCGACGGCGTCATCGAACCGGACCTGCTCCCCGCGCCGCGCAGGCGCAACAACGCCGCGACGTCGAAGGATCGCGACGGCGTGGTCGTAGCGGATTTCTCGCGGGGACCCATCTCGCTGGAAGAGGTCGAGCGCGAGCTGATCACCAAGGCGCTGGACGTGACGGATCACAACGTCTCGCGTGCGGCCGAACTGCTGAGCGTATCGCGCGATACCCTGCGCTATCGCGTGGAGAAATACGGCTTGCCGGCAAGGCGAAACGGAGGATCCCAATGAGCGTGCGGAAATGTCGGCGTGGCAACTGCCGGCACCGGAGCTTGATGCATTGGTGCGCGATACTGGTTCCGCTGTGCGCGGCCCAGCGCGCGCCGGCTCAGACGGTCGTCCTCGTCGAGGACTTCGAGTTTGCATCGACCAACGGCGCCGCGGCGGCCGGTGTCATCGACTTGACCAGTTTCGCGAACACGCCGGCCTTGTACATTTCCGGCGACGACGAGAACGCAGTTATCGAGACACAATGTCGTGAACAACGGCCACGGCGAAATCATGAACATCAGGTGTTCACTGGTCCCGGTGGCACCCCGCACCGCGGCCATCGTGCAAAAAAAGATTGGGAGATAGACAATGCAGCGCGCTCGCGACGAAAGCCGAAGCCAACTTGCTACCAGCAGGGGTGCGACCACGGCGGCGGCAAGCGACAGGCCAGTCAAGGCCAGCACCGCTGTAAATCGCCAACTGAATAGTTCCCACGGAGAAGCCGCGGCGTAGCCCGCAACCGCGAAAAGTGTCGAAGTCAGCGCGAGTGAAAGTGAAAGCATGCGGGCGATCGCCGACCTGCTGCTGAGAAACGTCGCGAGACAGACGCCGATCGCGGGCAGGGCGAATAGGAAGGCGCCCATGAGCGGGTTGTCGACGTACCCGCCCATACTCTCAAAATCCAGGATGTAGGTTCGCCCATGCCACCAGTCGGTGGGCATGCCTCCGGGGGGCGGCGCGAAACCGTAATAGCCGAACACCGTATAACCAAAATTGACGACCACGCTGAGCCAGCCCCAAAGCCCTCGAGTCTTCAGCGCTTCACGCGTCGGTTCATGCTCAGCCGTGGGAGTCATCTTCGGTTGGCGCTCCAGCAGTGATCTTCAAATTGGCGACAGGATCCAGCGGGGAGATCGAGCACGAAAATCTTAACATCCAACGCTTTCCGGTCTGGCAGCCCGAATCGGCACATGGGCCAACGAGCTGTCTCCCCCCCTGGGTCGCGAGGTTTGCGTGTCCCTCGGGGGTGCCGTATTCTCTCGATCTGCCCCCCGGGCACCCCATGGTGACCGGCCAGCAAACGGTGGATTTCGACCTCTGCAACGTCGAGTACGCCAAGATCGCCATCTGCTGGGGGATGAACTGGGTTTCCACCAAGATGCCCGACGCCCACTGGTTCATCGAGATGATGGAGCGGGGCGGTAAGATCGTGGTCATCTCTCCCGAGTACAGCCCTCCAGCCACCAAAGCCGACTATTGGATCTCGGTACGGCCCGGCTTGTCCGATACGGCCATCTTCCTGGCGGTGTCCAAGATCATCATGGATAACGGCTGGTACGATGCCCCCTTCGTCAAGCAGTTCACCGACCTGCCGCTGCTGGTGAGGACAGATAATCTTCAGCGACTGAGGGCCCACGAAGTATTTCCAGACTACCAGGCCGGCCTGTCCAAAAGCGGCCCCAGCTTCACCATCCAGGGACTCACGGATGACCAGTACGAGAAGCTGGGCGACTTCGTGGTCAGAGACCGGACCAGAGGAGAGGTCAGAG